>NZ_JBHHMJ010000242.1:0-16009 GCF_042136455.1 Stenotrophomonas sp. 3diitr2024 | reverse complement strand
CGCCGCACCGGATCGCAGCCTGTTCCGGCTGGGGCACTCCACGATCCTGCTGAAGCTGCGTGGCCAGTACTGGCTGACCGATCCGGTGTTTTCCGAGCGCGCCTCGCCGGTGCAGTGGATGGGGCCCGCACGCTTCCATGCACCGCCGATCAGCATCGACGCGCTGCCGCCGATCGCCGGTGTGATCCTCTCGCACAACCACTATGACCACCTGGACCATGCCGCGGTCATGCAGCTGGCCGGCAAGACCGCGCGCTTCATTGCACCGCTCGGCGTCGGCGACCAGCTGATCGCGTGGGGGGTGGATGCGCGCAAGGTCGAGCAGCTGGACTGGTGGCAATCCACCGAAGCCAACGGCCTGCGCCTGACCGCGACCCCGGGCCAGCACTTCTCCGGCCGCGGGCTGGGTGACAGCGACCGCAGCCTGTGGGCTTCATGGGTGATCCAGGACGGTGACTTCCGCATTTTCTTCAGCGGCGACACCGGCTACTTCGACGGCTTCAAGGCCATCGGCGAGAAATACGGTCCGTTCGACCTGACCATGATCGAGACCGGCGCCTATGATCCGCGCTGGGCATTCGTGCACATGCAGCCGGAACAGACCCTGCAGGCGCACCTGGACCTGCGCGGCAAGTGGCTGCTGCCGATCCACAACGGCACCTTCGACCTGGCCCTGCACGCATGGCAGCAGCCATTCGAACGCATCACCGCGCTGGCCGCTGCAAACAATGTTGCAGTGGCTACGCCAATGATGGGCGAAGCACTGGACATGCAGGCGCCGCAGGCAGGTACGCGCTGGTGGGAGACGGTGGAGCTGTAATGCGGTGGTCTCCAATTCTGGCCGCCGCTACGTCTTCGGGTGAAGCCTGCGCCCTTCCCGGGCCAGATTGATCTGTAGCGCAGCGGCGGCGAGCTCGGTCATTTCCGTCGTGACTTTCCCGCTGCCGCGCGCTCGCAGCCAACCGAGAATGTCGACGAGATGCCAGATCGAGGTCGAGCCGTCATGCACGGGGGACGGAAACGACTGCGGGTTGGCCAGCATGAGCTTCCGCATGTTCTGGCGCGACATTCCGAGCAGGTCTGCGACGTCAGTGAGCCCAACCAGATCGGGGCTCACTTCAACCAGTTCGGCACCGGGCACGGCCCGCTGCACATCGTCCAGCGCCGAACGCAGGGCAGCCCCTGCGCTATCTGCTTCGCGGCAGAACGCCAAGGCCAGCCGTCCCGGCAGCCCAAGGCCCACAAGCGCGTCGTCACAGCCGCCTTCGGCCAAGCGCTGCTCGAGGACACCGATTTCAATACCTGTGTCCGGCAAGCGGTACTTCAGGGTGAAGTTGAATTCCATGATTGACCCCTTCGCTTCTGACGAAGCGAGATCTCATTGCTCACGACTGCAGTTCTCGACCACACGCCGCAAGGCCCTTGCATGATGGCTGCCGCTACGCGGTGTGCTCCAGATGCTCACGATGCAGAACTCCCCGCATCGGCAATCGGTGTCGTTGTAAGGGCAATACATCCGGCCCCACGCATGGCCGCCCGCCATACGGAGCCTCCACCCACGATCCTCCGCGAACTGCAACGCCGCTTCGATGTCCTTGTCTGGATGACGCGCTCGAGACATTCCTTGTTCTCCATAGTCTGCACACGGCTCACATTGGTTGTCAAATGACAACCACTTGAAAGGACTTTCGACGTGACCCTAGCCAATCCGCGCTACACGTCCAGAGCCACATCCGTCAGCCCTCCCGTGATGGCAGCGCCAGCGTCCAGCGGCGCTGCACTGCGTCATGTAACCGTTTACATCCCTTGCTAGCGTAGCGCTCGCCCGATTCCGGTCGAACCAGCGAGGCTGTCCGTAATGACGTTGCGCGCCGAACGCTCCAAGGTCTCCACACCGCCTTTCCCGTTGCGCCCTGCCGCTGCCCTGCTGTTGGCCGCCCTGGCCTCCAGCGCACAGGCACAGACCCTCCCCCCGCGCAGCCAATGGCAGGCCAGCAGTTCCTCGCAGCAAGTGCCGGCGATGGCGATCAGCCACCTGATCGACGGCAACCCGAAGACCGTTACCGGCGGCGCGTTCAGTCCGGGCCACTGGTTCCAGATCGACCTGGGCGCGCCCACCCTGCTGGCCGGCGCACGCCTCACCTGGGACGTATCGAACCCGGAAGGCTATTCACTGCAGACCTCAATGGATGGCAGGCAGTGGCAGACCGCGTACACGATGGCCGATTCGCTGGGCGATGTGGAAACGCTGTACTTCGCGCCGCGCCAAGCGCGCTACCTGCGGCTGGCCAGCCCGCAGCGCACTTCCGATTGGGGCGTGTCGATCTTCGAGATGGAGCCCCTGGACAGCACGCTCAGCGCACGCATCAGCGGTATCGATGCAACGCAGGCAGCGGCGCTCTGGCAAGGCGGCGGCACCGTCGCGATGCCGGCCGGGGCAAATGGATCCCATACGTTCGAGATCACGCTGCCGCAGGCCCAATCAACGGCTGGCCTGGTGGTCGACTGGGCCGATGGCGCACGAGGCGCCGCCCGACTACAGGCGCAGGATGCACAGGGCCGTTGGCAGGACCTCGCACACGATGCACAGGCGGCCAGTCACCGGCAAAGCTGGCTGGCCGCCACTGCAGCACAACCATTGCGTGCTTTCCGCCTGAGCGTGGACGGCGCTGCGCCACGGATCGCACGCCTGCGCCTGCTCGGTCCGAAAGCCGTGATGACGCCGATGAAGCAGTATCAGATCGTTGCCAGCGGCGCCCAGCGCGCGTTGTTCCCGGCCTCGCTGCAGATGCAGCAGACCTACTGGACGGCCGTGGGTGTGCATGCAGGACGACAGAAATCGATCTTCGACGAGTACGGCAACCTGGAAGCCTTCAAGGGCGCACCGCTGGTGCAGCCCATCTGGCGCAATGCCGATGGCCAAACCGCCGGCGCCGCCGGGCAGGCCATGCAGCATGCCTTGCGCGACGGCTGGAAGCCGATGCCCTCCGCCACCTGGTCACCGCAACCCGGCCTGCAGCTGCGCAGTGAAGTATTCGCCATCGAGCGCGATGGCCAGCCGGTGACCTTCCTGCGGCATCGCCTGCACAACACCGGCAGCACCCGGATCGATGGCACGCTCAGCCTGGTGGTGCGCCCGATGCAGATGAATCCGCCGTGGCAGAACGGCGGGCTGTCCCCGATCCGCGAGGTGGCCATCGATAGGCAATCCGTGCGCGTCAATGGCCGCACGCTGCTGCAGTCGCTCACGCCGGTGGCTGCGTCGGGTGCGGCGCCATTCGGCAAGGATGGCGCAACGGAGATCACCGCGACCCTCGCTGCCGGCCAGCTGCCTTCCACGCAACAGGTGCGTGATGATCAGGGGCTTGCCTCGGCTGCATTGAACTACCGCGTCTCGTTGGCGCCGGGAACCAGTGATGCCGTCGTGGTCGCGTTCCCGTTGGGCACCGCCGCCGCCGATGCCAATGGCGTGCTGCCCGAAGCGCCTGCGCTGGATCTGGCCACGCTGCCCCACGATGCCGATGCGGCGTTTGATTCACTGGCCACGCAGGCGTCTGCGGACTGGCAGGCACGGCTGGGCCAGGTCGGCCTGCGCCTGCCCGATCCGTCGCTGGTGGACATGCTGCGCGCGCAGGCCGCCTACATGCTGATCAACCAGACCGGTCCAGCCATGCAGCCCGGCCCGCGCAACTACAACCGTTCCTTCATCCGCGACGGCATGGCCACCTCGGCGGTGCTGCTGCGCATGGGGGAAGCCCGCGTGGCGCGCGACTACCTGGCCTGGTACAGCGAGCACGGCGTGCATCCCAACGGCCTGGTCTCACCGATCCTCAACGACGATGGCAGCGTCAACACCGGCTTTGGATCAGACATCGAGTACGACAGTCAGGGCCAGTACGTCGCGCTGGTGGCCGATGTCGCGCGCCTGGACGGCGGCCCCGAGTCTGTGCGTGGCTATCTGCCGAAAGTGAAAGCAGCGCTGCGCTTCCTGCAGGAACTGCGCGAACGCACGCTGGTGCCCGGTTACAAGGCTGACCAGCCTTCGCCGGAACGGTTCGCGGGCATTCTTGCGCCGTCGATCAGCCATGAGGGCTACCCGTCACCCACCCACAGCTATTGGGATGACTATTGGGGCCTGAAGGGCTGGCACGACGGAGCCTGGCTGGCCGAATCGCTGGGCGACCACGAGACCGCAACCTGGGCGCGCGAACAATACAAGCTGCTCTACGACGCACTGCATGCATCGATCCGGGCGACGATGGCGTGGAAGGGCATCGACTTCATTCCCTCCTCGGCCGACCTGGGTGATGGCGATCCCACCGGCGTTTCGATCGCACTGGACCCGACCGGTGCGCAGAGCGTGTTGCCTGCAGATGCGTTGCGGACCACCTTCGCCCGCTATCTGGAGGACGTGCGCAAGCGCAGCCAGCCCGGTGCGCTGTATGCGTACACACCGTACGAGATCCGCAACGTGCTGAGTTACGTACACCTGGGCCAGCCGCACGTCGCCGATGAGCTGCTGCAGGGGCTGCTGCATGACCGGCGCCCGCTTCAGTGGCAGGTGCTGGCCGAGGTCGTGCACTCACGCCTGCGCTTTCCTCGCTACCTGGGCGACATGCCGCATACCTGGATCGGTGCCGAATACGGCCGCACGCTGTTCGGCATGCTGATGCGCGAAGACGATGATGCGTTGTCATTGCTGCCGGGCACGCCCCCCTCGTGGGTGGCGGGCGATGGATTGGCGGTGGAACGCCTGCCCACCGCGTATGGCACGTTGCAGATGCAGGCACGGCAACGCGACGGCACGCTATCGATCACGCTGGGCAAGGGCCTACGCAGTGGGACGGCGGTGAAGGTCTGGTGGCCGGCGCGGACGATGCCGAAGACCGTGCGTGTGGATGGGCGCGACGTTACCGCGTTCGATGCGGAGGGCGTGCGCCTGGCAAGACCATTCAGAACGCTGGAGGCGCGTTGGTAGAGCAGCCGAGCATGGCTCGGCTCTACGGAAAGCAGACTCCACCAGTAGATCCACGCGATGGGTGGATGCTCCTGCAGAGTCGAGCCATGCTCGACTCATCGCGCACCGCGCGAACTGCAGCCGAGCATGGCTCGGCTCTACAGAAGCAGCGGTAGCGCCGGGCCACGCCCGGTGTCATTGCAGCGTCGGCAACCCCGGCGGATTGGTCTGCGATTGCGGCACCGCCTCCTCGGCCAGGTTCCAGCGCGCCAATGCCTGCGCATAGGTGCCGCTGCCGATCTGGGTGTTCAACGCCTGCGTCACCGCATCGGCCAGGCCGCTGCCCTTGCGCGTGGTCACGGAGATCGCCGCAGCGTTCGGCCAGCCACCGGGGAACAGGCCCACGCGCCGCACCTTGCCATCGCGTGCCGAGTAGGCGCCGGTGGCATTGGGCTCGAACGAGACATCGGCGCGGCCAGTGATCACCGCCAAGCGGCCGACCACGGCGTCGTCGAAGTACTGGTACTCCACCGGCTTCAGCCCGGCCGCAATGTTCTGCCGGTCCCACTGCCGCAGGATCTGGTCCTGGTTGGTGCTGGCACCCACCACCACCTTCAGCCCGGCCACATCAGCGGGCTTTTCGATCTTCTGGATGGGCCCGTCGCTGCGCGTGTAGATGCCCAGAAGATCGTAGCGGTAGCTGGAGAAGTCGAACTTCTTCTTGCGCTCTTCGGTCACCGTCACGTTCGACAGCACCGCATCGTACTTGCCCGATTCCAGCCCCAGCGGCCAGTCCGCCCACGCGACCGGCACGATCACCAGCTTCAGGCCCAACGCATCGGCGATCAGCCGCGCGATGTCCGGCTCGATGCCGACCACGTCCTTGCTGTCGGCGCCGTAGTCGGCCAGCGGCAGCTGCCCCGGATGGGTGGCCACGGTAAACGCCCCAGGGGTGACGAACTGATAACCGGCGGGGATCAACGCCTTCGCCTTCGGGTCGAAGGTGCCCTTCAGGACGGCCGTGTTCGCGCCGGCCAGGCTGGTCGCGGCCACGGTGCCTGCATCCGGTGCCTGGCGCACGCGCGAGTAGACGATACCGGCAATGCCGATGACCAGCACCGCCACGATCAACAGGGTGCTGCGCGAGGGACGACGCGATGCTGCACGACTCATGGTGCTCCTTCCGGGGTTACAGGGTCTTGGCCAGGAAATCGGCCGTGCGTTGCTGGCGCGGCTGCTCGAACACGGCGTCGGGCGTGCCCTGCTCGATCACCCGGCCCTGGTCCATCATCACCACGTGGTCGGCCACGCGGCGGGCGAAGCTCAGCTCATGGGTGACGATCACCAGCGTGGTACCGGAACGGGCCAGTTCTTCGATCACGCTCAGCACCTCGGCCACCAGTTCCGGATCCAGCGCCGACGTGGGTTCGTCGAACAGCAGCACCTTCGGCTGCAGCGCCAGCGCGCGGGCAATCGCGATGCGCTGCTGCTGGCCACCGGACAGCTGGCGCGGGAAGGCATCGGCCCTGTCGGCCAGGCCGACCCGCTCCAGCAGCGTGCGCGCCTGTTGTTCGGCCTGCGCACGTGGCACGCCACGCACCGCGATCGGTGCCTCGATGATGTTCTCCAGCGCGGTCAGGTGCGGGAACAGATTGAAGCCCTGGAACACCATGCCCACCTCGGCACGCCGACGGCGGATCTCACGCTCGGGCAGTTCGTACAGTGTGTCACCGTCACGGCGGTAGCCGATCAACTGGCCGCCGACGGTCACGTAGCCGCTGTCGGCACGCTCCAGGTGGTTGATCAGCCGCAGCAGCGTGGACTTGCCGGCGCCCGATGGGCCGATCAGCACCGTCACGCTGCCGGCGCGCAGGTCCAGGTTCACATCCTCCAGCACCGGCTGGTCGCCAAACACCTTGCCTACGCCGTGCAGCGACACCGCCGCGCCCTCGCCGGCATCCACCTGCGCGGCGATGCGCGGGCGGTTGACCACGCGCGGTGTGGCATCACTCTGCACGCGCGGCGATGACACGCGCGATGCCGAGCGCTCGCGCTGCAGTTGGCCGCGCGCGAAGCGCTGCTCCACGCGTCGCTGCAGCAGTGAAAGTACGGTCAGGATCACCAGGTACCAGACCGTGGCCACCATCAGCAGCGGCACCACTTCCAGGTTACGGCGGTAGATCACCTGCACGGTGTAGAACAGCTCCGGCAGCGCCAGCACGTAGACCACCGAAGTGCTCTTGGCCAGGCCGATCACATCGTTGAACGCGGCCGGCAGGATCGAGCGCATCGCCTGCGGCAGGATGATGCGACGGACCTGGCGACCGCGCGGCAGGCCGAGCGCGGCCGCGGCCTCGTACTGGCCGTGGTCGACCGAGAGGATGCCACCGCGGATCACCTCGGCCGAGAACGCGGCCTGGTTCAGGGTCAGGCCCAGCACCGCGGCAGTGAACACACCGATCAGCTGCGTGGTCGGGTACGAGAACAGGTTGATGCCGGTGAACGGCACGCCCAGCTCGATGGTGCTGTACAGGTAGCCCAGATTGTTCAGCAGCAGCAACAGCACCAGCAGCGGGATCGAGCGGAACAGCCACACGTAGCCCCACGACACCGCCGACAGCAGCGGCGAACCGGAGACGCGGGCCAACGCCAGCAAGGTGCCCAGCGCGAAACCGAGGCCAGTACCGAGCGCGGTCAGCAGCAGCGTGCGGCCCAGGCCCTCAAGCACCGGGCGTGCAAAGAACCATTCGGCAAAAGTGCCCCAGCCCCAACGCGGATTGCCAAGTACTGATTGAAGGCCGATCAGGATCAGCGCGAGTGCCAGCACCGTACCAACCCCCTGCAGTGGATGCCGGGCCGGCACGATCTTCAATTCGGGCGCTGGCGCAGGACGCGCAGTGATTCCCTCAAGCGCAGACGACGGTGTACTCATGCATGGGCCCCGTGCAGCACGGCCTGCGACGGCGAAAGCACTGGCGCCGGTTGCCCAAGGTGCTTCTCGAAGGGCAGGTGCGCGACGGTTTCCGGATCTGCATCCAGATCGAACAGCGCGGTGTAGCCATGGCTGAGGTACAGGCCGACAGCTTCGGGCTGGCGGAAGCCGGTGGTCAGGAACACACGCCGATAGCCTTGGCGTGCCGCCTGTTCTTCCAGTTCCTGCAGCACGCGCCGCGCGATGCCCTGGCGTCGCAACCCCGGCAGCGTCCAGATGCGCTTGAATTCGGCGGTGTCTGGATCGCGGTGCGGCATGAAGGCGCCGCCAGAGATCGCCACACCGTCGCGCAGCAACAGTACGAAGGCCCCTACCGGCGCCGCGAAGGCCTGCGCCGGATAGCGCTGCAGCTCCTCGCGGGCGCTGCCACCGATGCGTCGGCGCACGTCGGCGTAACGGCGGTCGTACTCCTGTTCCAGGCCAGCGAACAGCGGCCGCGCCAGCGGGTCATCGACCGAGGTATAGAGGAAGCGTTCGTTGTTGCTCATGCCACGTCCTTCACCAGGTAGTCTTCGGCCAGCCGCGCCCACAGGCTGGCAGCGGGTGCAATGGCGGCGTCGTTGAACACATAGCGCGGGCTGTGCAACGGTGGACTGTCGCCGTTGCCGACGAACACGAAGCTGCCGGGCCGCGCCTGCAGCAGGAAGGCAAAGTCCTCGCTGGCGGTGCGCGGTGCGAAGCCGGGCACCACCTGTTCGGCGCCGAAGCACTGCACCGCCACCTTGCGGACATAGGCCGTCTGTTGCGGGTGGTTGATCACGCTGGGGAAGCCGCGCGGGAATTCAATCTCGGCGCGCGCGCCGAACGCGGCGGCGGTCTGCTCGGCAAGTTCCGTGACCCGGCGTCGCAGCGTGTCGCGCACCTCGGGCAGGTAGGCGCGCACGGTCAGCTTCAGCTCGACCACGTCCGGAATCACATTGGCAGCCTGCCCACCGTGGATTGAGCCGATGGTGACCACGCCCATCTGCCGCGGATCGACATTGCGCGACACCACGCTCTGCAGCGCGGTGACGATGTGCGCAGCCGCCAGGATCGGATCCACGCTGCCCTGCGGCTCGGCACCGTGGCCGCCCTTGCCGATCACCTTCAGCCGCGCCCAGTCCACAGACGCCATCGCCGGGCCATCGACGAAGCCGAAGTGGCCGACTGGTACGCCGGGCCAGTTGTGCAGCCCATAGATCGCATCCACCGGGAAGCGCTCGAACAGGCCGTCGGCAAGCATCTTCGATGCACCCGAACCGGTTTCTTCCGCAGGCTGGAACACCAGCTGCAGGGTGCCGTCGATATTGCCGTGATGGGCCAGATAGTGCGCAGCGGACAGCAGGATCGCGGTATGCCCATCGTGGCCGCAGGCATGCATCAGGCCCTCGGTCTGGCTGGCGTAGGCCAGGCCGGAGTCCTCGCGGATCGGCAGCGCATCGATGTCGGCACGCAGGCCCAGGCGACGGCTTCCCTGCCCGCGCTGCAGCGTGCCGACTACGCCGGTGCCGCCGAGGCCAGTGGTGACCTCATAGCCCCATTGCTGCAGCAGCTCGGCCACGCGGGCGCTGGTGCGATGCTCTTCGAAGGCCAGCTCCGGGTGCCGATGCAGGTCATGGCGGATCGCGATGGCGGCCTCGGCGCGTGCTGCGATTTCGGGCAACACGCCAGTCGCTGGGGAACCCCGCCGGGCCTGGCCCGGTGCTACTGCGGTTTCTCCGCTCATTGCCCTACCCCACCTTCCGCGCCGGCTCGGCGTCGGTCGCATACCGGCTGGCCTTGTACGGCAGGCCCAGATGCTCGCGCAGCGTCTGCCCTTCCAGCGCGCGCTGGTGGTAGCCGCGCGCCTGCAGGATCGGCAGCACCTGGGTCACGAAATCGTCCAGGCCCTCGCGCTGCGCGGCGAAGCCGAGAATGAAGCCATCGCTGGCACCGGCATCGAACCAGCGGATCAGCTCATCGGCCACATGCTCCGGTGTGCCGATGAAGTTCGGCCGTGGGCTCACTGCTTCCAGTGCCACCTGGCGCAGGCTCAGGCCCTTCTCACGCGCATCCTGCTTGATGCGGTCGGTGGTGGAACGGAACGAATTGCTGCCGATGTCACCCAGCTCCGGGAACGGTGCATCCGGGTCGTACTGGCTGAAATCGTGGTGATCGAAGAAGCGCCCCAGGTACGCCAGTGCATCCTCCAGCGTGGCCAGTGCGGCGATCGCCTGGTACTTGGCTTCGGCCTCCTCGGCAGTGCGGCCGACGATGGGGCCGATGCCCGGGAAGATCTTCACGTCATTGCCGCTGCGGCCGTGGGCGATCGCCGAGTTCTTCACCTTCTGGGTGAACGCACGGGTTTCTTCCAGCGACGGCGAATGGGTGAACACCGCATCGGCGTACTTGCCGGCCAGCGCGATGCCATCGTCAGACGAACCGGCCTGGAAGATTACCGGCTGTCCCTGCGGCGAACGCTGGATGTTGAGCGGGCCTTCCACCTGGAAGAAGCGGCCCTTGTGGTCGAGGCGGCGGAATTTCTCCGGTGCGAAGAAGGTGCCGCTGTCGCGCTCACGCACGAAGGCGTCGTCATCCCACGAATCCCACAGCCCCTGCACCACCTCCAGATATTCGTCGGCGATCTGGTAGCGCAGCGCATGCTCCGGGTGCGGCCGGCCATAGTTGCGACCCGAACCTTCCAACGGCGAGGTCACCACGTTCCAGCCGGCGCGGCCGCCGCTGAGCAGATCCAGCGAGGCGAACTGGCGGGCCACGGTGAACGGGTCGCTGTAGGAGGTCGACAGCGTGCCGGCCAGGCCGATCTTCTTCGTTGCCGTGGCCAGTGCCGACAGCAGCGAGATCGGCTCGAAGCGGTTGAGGAAGTGCGGGATCGACTTCTCGTTGATGTACAGGCCGTCGGCCACGAAGCCGAAGGCGATGCCGTTGTCCTCGGCGGTGCGCGCGATGTCGATGTAGAACTGCAGGTTGACGCTGGCATCAGCCGGATTGGACGGATGCTTCCAGGCATGCATGTGGCTGCCGGGGCCCTGCAGCATGATGCCGAACGGAATGTGGCGCGCGGTCGTGCTCATTGGGGATCGCTCCTGCAGGTCAGGCCACCGCCGCGCGCGGCGCGGGCGACAGCAGTTCGAGGGATGTCAGGCGTGCGTCGAGGTCGGCCACCGGCGCGTCGAGGATGAACTCACCCACGCCGAAGCGTCGGTGCAGCGCATCCAGTTCGCCGCGTACCTGTTGCGCATCGCCGGACAGCACGCTTGGCCGTGTTTCCTCGATGCGGAATTCCGCCACACCTACCTGGCGTGCATACTCGGCAGCTGCCTCGGGGCTGGGCAGGTTCACTGTCTGCCCCGGGCCAAGATGCAGCTTGTAGACGCGCAGCGCACCGATATGGCGTGCGGCTGCTTCGGCAGTCGGCGCGGCGAAGGCCACCGTGGCCAGCAACGGCGGTTGCGTGGAGACACCGCGGTAGGCGTCGAACGCGGCCTCGATGTGTTTCGGGTCGCCATCAAAGTGCGCGGCATACACGAAGCGCCAGCCGCGCTCGGCCGCCTGCTGCGCACTCTGCGGGCTGGCACCGAGCAGGAAGCGCTCCGGCGCCTGCTGTGGAATCGGGCGCGCCAGCGCCTCGGTTGCGGCACCGGACAGATAGCCCTCCAGGTCGCGCAGCTGCTGGTCGAAATCGGCGAATGCCGGGCGTCCCGCCGCCAGCGCGGCGGTCGATGCTGGCAGGCCACCGGGCGCCTTGCCCACGCCCAGATCCACGCGCCCCGGTGCCAACGCCGCCAGCAGGTTGAAGCTCTCGGCCACCTTGTACGGCGCATAGTGGCGCAGCATCACCCCGCCACTGCCGATGCGGATGCGACGGGTCTGCGCCAGCACCCAGGCGGCCAGCACTTCCGGCGCCGGGCTGGCAAGCGCCGGCGCGGCATGATGCTCGGCAAACCAGTACCGGTGATAGCCCAGCTGCTCGGCACGCTGCGCCAACTGCAGGCTGTTGCGCAGCGCCTGCTCTGGCGAGGCACCTTCGGCCACCGGGCTCTTGTCCAAGACGCTGATCTGATAGCTCAAGGTCGTGTCCTCGCTCAGGGGTGGGCCACGGGAATGCCAAGCAATCCGTTCAGCGCGGCCAGGATCGGCTCGGCACCGGAGATGTACTGGCGGTCCTGATGCGCGCCACTGGCCAGCTCGCTGCGCACGCCCTGCGGCAGCACCAGCTTGGGCAACGACTGGTCCTGCTCGCCGATCTCGGCGATCACCTCGCGGCGTGGCCGCGCGAAGCCAATGCGACGTACGTCCAGCTGCGCGTCCAGGCCGTCGATGCTCGACAGCGCCCCTTCCAGCAACAGGCTTTGCCGGCAGAAGAAGCGCTGGCCGGGAATCTGGCCATCCTCGAACTCGCGGTCGAGCAGGAACAGGATGGGTTTGCTTGCTGCGTCCAACGCCACGGGAGTGTCCTCATCAGGGCCGGCAATGCGATGCCGCTTCGATTTCGATGCTAGGGATGCCGGTGCTTGCGGTGGCGGTGCCAGGCGACAATCGGCGGTCAGATCCGGCCACGCAGATGCGCCTTGGCCATATGCAAAGCGCCGCCGGTTATGGCATCAGGCGATGCGTCGCAGCGGCGCCGCTACCGCCAGCGCCTGCGTAGCCAGATGCCCGGCCGCCCGCTCGGTCGCCAGCGCGATGCGGGCCTGCAACGCTGCACTGTTGAGGTGCTCGCCATCAAAGTCGGCCGGGGTGGCATACACCCCGATCGGCAGCGTGTGCGCCTGCAGGAAACTGAACAACGGCCGCAGCTGATGGTCGATCACCAGTGCATGGCGCTCGCTGCCACCGGTCGCCGCCAGCAGCACCGGTGTATCCACCAGCGCCTCCAGCCCGATGAAGTCGACCAGGTGCTTGAACAGCCCCGGATACGAACCGCGATGCACCGGCGCGGCCACCACCAGCAGTTCGGCGGTCTCGATGGCCTGCAGCGCCTGTTCCACCGCCGGCTCCACTTCATCGCGCGACAGCGACTGCCCCACTGAGCGCGCGATCGGCGCCAGCTCCACCAGCTCCACGCTGGCGTGCACCCGCTGCTGCAACGACGCCAACAGGTGCCGCACCAGCAGCAACGTACGTGACGTCGCCGAGCTGGTCGGTGACCCCACCACTGCAACCACCCTCAATGCAGAAGACATGAACTGCTCCTCGATGATGCCGAACCCCGTCCGGCCGCCTTTCGCGTTCTGTAGAGCCGAGCCATGCTCGGCTGCTCCACCTCAGAACCGGTAATTGATCCGCCCGTACCAGAACGTCCCGATCCGGCTCAGCACATCGCCCGAATCCCACGTCGTCTCGATGCTGGCCACATCGGTAGCACTGCGCGCGTACTCCGGCACCTTGCGCGTGCGCTTGTCGAACACGTTGTTGACGCCCAGCGCCGCGCTCCAGCCCGCACCCAGCTCCACCGCACCTGAAAGGTTGGTCACCAGCACCGGCGGCTGCCTGTATTCCACGCCGTTGTTCAGGCGCTTGATCGGGCCGTAGTAGGTGAAGTCGACATTCGAGCGCCAGCGCCCGTTCTGCCAGCCCAAGCCCGCCACCTGGGTGTAGCTGGGCGTGCGGAAGCGCAGTGCGTACTCGCTGGATTTGGTCAGCAGGTTGATATTGGGCAGCCCCTGCAGCGCCGCCGGAATATCACTGACCTTCCGGATCGTGGTGCGGCCGACGTTGGCCGCATAGCTCCAGCGCAGCTTGCCCCACGCCGTTTCCTGGTTCGCTTCCAGGGTCAGCTCGACACCGCGTGTGCGGGTATTGCCCACGTTGGTGAAGTAGCTGGCATAGAACGCATCACCCGGCAGGATGCTGATGCCGGCCGAACCCAGCAGCGCATCGATGGTGTTCTTCTGCGCCGCAGTCAGCACCGTGCCGCTGTTGTCGGTGATGCGCGCTGGATCCTGCGCGTTGTAGCCGATCTGGCTGGACTGCCCGAGCTGGCCACGGATATCGATCTGGTACGCATCCACGGCCAGGTGGAAGGCCGGGCTCGGATCCCAGGTCACGCCGAGGCTGTAGTTGGTGGCCTTCTCAGGCTTCAGCGGTGTGGCACCCAGTGCGACCGCCGCCGGCGAAGACACCTGCGCCACCAGCGTGGTACCGCACGGGCAGCTGCCGGTGGCCTGGTAGAACTGCGCGCCCAGGCTGGGCGCATGGAAGCCGTTGCTGACCGTAGCGCGCACACCCAGCGCATCGGTGAAATCGAAGCGGGTGGTCAGGCGGCCGGTCGAGACACTGCCGAAGTCGGAATGGTCCTCCCAGCGCGCGGCCGCATCCAGATACCAGCGTGAGGTGATGTTGGCGGCCGCACCCACGTACACCGCCTTGCTGTTGCGGGTGGCCTTCACCGCGTCCGCAGTGGAATAGCCGACGAACGCTGCAGCACCAAAGCCGGTGTACGACTCCCACTGCCCCGCCCCGCGCTCGTACTGTTCATGCTGGTACTCGGCACCTGCGCTCACTTCCAGCGGCGAAGCGAATGCCGCCACCTCGAAGCCACGGCGCAGGTCGAGGTTGGCGATGCCCTGCTGGTAATCAAGCTTGCCATCATAGAAATCAGTGGGCGAACCGGGGTACGGCAGCGAGTAGTTCACCGAGTTGCGGGTATAGGTGCGTACCGTGCTGCGATTGCCGGTCAGGCTGGCGTCGTAATCCCAGCCCGCGATCTGGCCTTTCACACCTGCGGTGCCGGTGTACTGCTTCTCCTTGGTTTCCAGCACCGGCAGGAAGCCATCGGGAAACACGCTCAGCACACCCGGCGCCTTGTAGGTGGTGAAGATGGTCGCCGGCAGACGGAAGTTCTGGATCGCCTGCGCGGTGCGGTCACTGGCCGTAGCGTTAGCGTAGAACTGCGCGCTTTCGCCCAGGCCATGGCCCACGTTCACCGCGAAGGCCTTCAGCGCATACGACGGCGAGCTGAGGATGGTGTTGGCCTCGGCATCGCGGTCGGCCTCGGCCGGGTTCGGCGATGCACCGGCCGGCAGCCGGTTGTTCGGACGCAGTGCGACCAGGTTGCCGTTGGCATCCACCGCCGGATAGCTCAGATAGCCATCGATGTAGCGGCGGGTACGGATCGCGTGGTGCTGCCGCGTGGTTTCGCCCGACAGGTTGACGAAGCCATCGGCGCCCCACGGCAGGCCCACGTTGGCACGCACGCTGGTGCGCGAGCCATCGCCATCAATGCTCTGCCCGCTTTCCACGGAAAGCTCGCCACCGTGCGCCTGCGATTTCAGGATCACGTTGACCACGCCGGTGATCGCGTCCGAGCCATAGATGGCCGACGCGCCATCGCGCAGCACTTCCACGTGGTCGATCGCCGAGACTGGAATCAACGCCAGGTCTGCCCAGGCATGGCCGGGGAAACCGCCGCCGTTGGCCCCGCTCACATAGGCACTGGCATTGCGGCGCTTGCCGTTCACCAGCACCAGCGTGTAGCCCGGCGAGAGATTACGCAGCTGGTAGCCACGGATCAGGCTCTCCTGGTCACTCTGGTAGCCGCCAATCTGGCTGAGCGAGGGCAGCGCACGCTGCAGCGCTTCGAGCAGGTTGGCCTGGCCGGTGGCGGTGAGGTCTTCCGCAGAGATCACATCGATCGGCGTGGAGCTGTTCTTCACCGTGCGCGTACTGGTGCGCGAACCGGTCACCACCACCGCGTCCAGCGTGGACGCTGCCACGTTGGCCGTCGCGGCGGTGGCAGCAGGATCTGCATCGGCGTCAGCCGCATGGCCAGGCGTTGCAGCCAGAACGCTGGCGATCAGGACGGCGAGAGTGTTCAGCACAGGGGCGTGGGCGGCAGGCATGGGGACTCGTGGGAGTGGGCCGGAAACACGCTTCCATTCAAGGGCCTGTTCACCTGGTGCGACAGGCGGGATCACGTCACCCAACCGTCATATCCGGCCACCCACATGACCGCTGGTAATGACGTTAGGCGGCATTGCCGGTGCACTGCTGTCTGTAGAGCCGAGCCCACGCTCGGCTGCTCTACGCGACGGCGTCAGATGCATCCCCCCTGCCGGTATTGAGCCGAGCGTGGGCTC
>NZ_JBHHMJ010000215.1:0-345 GCF_042136455.1 Stenotrophomonas sp. 3diitr2024 | reverse complement strand
GCGTGCCACCCCGGCCCTGCTGGACCGCGTGACGGTCAGCGCCTATGGCAACGCCAGCACCCCGCTGAACCAGGTCGCGTCGATCTCCAACGCCGACGCCCACTCGCTGCTGGTCACCTTCCACGAGTTCGGGCATTACTGGGTCGGGCGCCTGTGCGGGGTCAAGATCCTGCGTTTCTCGGTCGGCTTCGGCCGGCCGCTGTGGTCGCCACAGCCGATCAGCTGGGCGGGCGAACGGCAGGTGCTATGCGGCGTGCAGGCGCCGCTGCAGGCCTTCAACGCACGCGGCGAAGGCACGCCGCTGATCGTCGATGGCGCGACGTCAGACCTGCGCTGCGTTCGACC
>NZ_JBHHMJ010000214.1:0-27721 GCF_042136455.1 Stenotrophomonas sp. 3diitr2024 | reverse complement strand
GCTGGCCGGCAATCTCGCCATCTGCCAGCCGAGGTTGCCGGCCAGCGGCCGGCACCACCGACGCGCGGATTGCGTAAACTCGGAGGCCTTGTTCCCCACAGTCCAGGCCGATGCAACCCACCACCAAGCTGCCCAAGGTCGGTACCACGATCTTCACCGTGATGTCCCAGCTCGCCGCCGAACACGGCGCGGTCAACCTGGGCCAGGGTTTCCCGGACTTTTCCGCGCCGCAGCGCCTGATCGATGAGACTGCCAAGGCGATGGCCGCCGGGCTGAACCAGTACCCGCCGATGACCGGCGTGGCCCCGCTGCGCCAGGCCATCGCCCAGAAGGCGCTGGACTGCTACGGCGCGCAGGTGGATGCGGACAGCGAGATCACCGTCACCAGCGGCGGCACCGAGGCCATCTTCAACGCCATCCACGCCGTGGTGCGTGCGGGCGAGGAAGTGATCGTGCTCGACCCGGCCTACGATTGCTACGAGCCGGCGATCGACCTGGCCGGCGCCAAGGCGGTGCATGTGTCGCTCGATCCGCAGACCTTCGCCGTCGATTGGGATCGCGTGCGTGCAGCGATCTCCCCGCGCACCCGCATGTTGATCGTCAACACCCCGCACAATCCGTCCGGCGCGATGCTGTCGGCGCAGGACATGCAGGCGCTGGCCGAACTGCTGCGCGGCACGCAGATCTACCTGATTTCCGATGAAGTGTATGAGCACATCATCTACGACGGCCGTCGCCATGAGTCGGCGCTGCGCTACCCGGAACTGCGCGAGCGCGCGTTCGTGATCTCCAGCTTCGGCAAGACCTACCACTGCACCGGCTGGAAGATCGGCTATGCGATCGCGCCGCCGGCGCTGACCGCCGAGTTCCGCAAGGTGCACCAGTACAACACCTTCACCAGCTTCGGCCCGGCGCAGTACGGTTTCGCCGCGATGATCCGCGATGAGCCGGAACACCACCTGGAACTGGGCGCGTTCTACCAGGCCAAGCGCGACCGTTTCCGCGAGCAGCTGGCCGGTACGCGCCTGAAAGCGCTGCCGGTGCCGGGTGGCTACTTCCAACTGGTGGACTACTCGGCCATCAGCGACCTGCCCGACCATGAGTTCGTGAAGTGGTTGACCATCGAGAAGGGCGTGACCGCCATCCCGCTGTCGCCGTTCTACGAGACTCCTCCGGCCGGCCAGCGCCTGGTGCGCCTGTGCTTCGCCAAGAACGAAGCGACCATGGACGCGGCGATCGAACGCCTGCGGCTGCTGTGAGCGGAGGCGTAGACATGCAGGACCTGCGCATTTCCCTCGTCCAGGGCGACACCCGCTGGCACGACCCGGCCGGCAACCGCGCCTACTACGGCGCGCTGCTGGCGCCGCTGGCCGGCAGCACCGACCTGGTGATCCTGCCGGAGACCTTCACCAGTGGTTTCTCCAACGAGGCCATTGCCCAGGCCGAAGGCATGGACGGCCCGACCGTGGCTTGGGTACGCGAGCAGGCCAAGGCCTTGAATGCCGCGGTGATCGGCAGCGTGCAGCTGCGCGACGGCGAGGGCGTCTACAACCGCCTGCTGTTCGCCACGCCCGATGGTGACCTGCAGTACTACGACAAGCGCCACCTGTTCCGCTACGGCGGCGAGCACGAGCGTTATGCCGCCGGCCGTGAGCGCCTGAGCGTGGAATGGAAGGGCTGGCGGATCAATCCGCAGGTCTGCTACGACCTGCGCTTCCCGGTGTTCTGCCGCAACCGCTACAACGTCGAACGCCCGCAGCAGCTGGACTTCGATCTGCAGATCTTCGTGGCCAACTGGCCGTCGGCGCGCGCCTATGCATGGAAGACCTTGCTGCGCGCGCGCGCGATCGAGAACCTGTGCTTCGTGGCGGCGGTAAACCGCGTCGGCGTGGACGGCAACCAGCTGCACTACGCCGGCGACAGCGCGGTGATCGACTTCCTCGGCCAGCCGCAGGTGGAGATCCGCGAACGCGAACAGGTGGTGACCACCACCATCTCGGCCGATGCCTTGGCCGCGCATCGCGCGCGCTTCCCGGCGATGCTCGATGCCGATGCCTTCCACCTGGATGAACAGGCCTGAGCCACGGCCTGAACACCGCCGCACCAGCGCGCGCGCCTGCATCCAACGTGCACGTGCGCGCTGCTAGATTCGCCGGCAGTCGATCGAACTGGAAGTCCCGCCATGAACAAGCCCTTCGCCCTGCTGCTGGCCCTGTCCGCTGCCACGCTGGCCCCGGCCGCGCACGCCGCTGGTAACCTCGATTGCCAGCTGCGCTACAACCTGTCCGGCTGGTCGTTGATCTACAAGACCGCGTCGGGCAACGGCACCGTCAGCTGCAGCAATGGCGCCAGCCTGCCGGTGCGCATTGAAGTGAAGGGCGGCGGCCTGACCGTGGGCAAGTCGAAGATCACCAATGGCCGTGGCAGCTTCACCGGCGCGGTGAGCGTCAATGAGCTGCTGGGCACCTACGCCTCGGTCGGTGCGCATGCCGGCGCAGTGAAATCCAGCAACGCGCAGGTGATGACCAAGGGCGACATCTCGCTGGCCCTGTCCGGCACCGGCAAGGGCTGGGACCTGGGCGTGGACGGCGCCGCCTTCACCATCAGCCGGCGCTGATCCCAAAAAAAGGGGACGGAGGGGATTAAGTCGCTTTCGCCCCTTTGAGGCAAAAACGACTTAATCCCCTCCGTCCCCTTTTTGTATCAGATGCCGTCGGTGTTGGTGCGCACGATCAGCTTCCAGCGGATGTCGCCCTCGTGGGGCGCGTGCTGGTGATGGGATTGGGGCGGGAATGGATCGTTCTTGTTGCACGTCACTTCGCGCTTGCAGCCCTTGCACCGATAGATGCCTGACGCCTGGACCTTCTCGGCCGGGCCATGCGTGTCAGTCCATACCTGTGTGACCTTCTCTGCCTGCAGGTGCGCCGCTTCGGTGTACCACGCCATCGTCAATGCCTCATGTTGCGGGTGAGGGTTCACGATAGGCGTTCATCGCGTTGCTCGCGTCGACCTATGGCACTAATTGCACGTTTTCAAAGAATTCCTAGCTCACGCTTTTCATCCGCGCATGGCGTGGATCTGCCAACGGATCGACCCACCAGACAAAGAAAAACCCCGGCCTGCGCCGGGGTTTTTCATTTCAACGTGGCTGCCGATCAGCCGCCGCGCGGGCCGCTACGGCGCGGGCCGCCGGGACCGCGGTTGCCACCGGGGCCACGGTGGCCCCCCGGACCGCCGGGACCACGGCTACCGCCCGGGCCACGGTTGCCACCACCACCCGGACCACGACCGCCCGGACGGGCGCCCTGTGCCGGCTTTGGGCTGCCATACGGGTTGAAACCCGGGGTTGCATGGTCGGACGGGAAGCTCGGGGCGTTGCCCGGATGACCGTACGGGTGCTTGTTGCCCTGGCCCTGCGAGCGGTTGCCGGCACCGGCCGGACGACCCTGACCGCCTGCGCCGCCACGGCCTTCACCACCGAAACCGCCACGGCCCTGGCCGCCACCGGCGCCCGGGCCCTTCGGCTTGCCGTACGGACGGCCTTGGCCGCCTGCGCCCGGACCACGGGCACCCGGGCCACGTGCGCCCGGGCCGGCATTGCGATGGCCGCTCGGGCCGGTGCTCACGCCATCGGGCACGTACCAGGTGCGGAACGCGGCCGGATTGCCTTCCGGCAGCGAACGGTCATTCTTCGGCGCGCGCTGCTTGAACGGCTTCTGCGACTGCTTGGCCGCTGCTTCACCGCTGACCGTCAGGCCGCCCTTGAAGCCGCCACCCTTGCCGCCGCGACCACGGCCGCGGTCTTCGCGGACGTTGTCGAAACGGCGCAGCTCGCGACCTTCGTCAGCGGTGTTGTGGCCATTGACGTAGGCATTGCCGCGGCCACCTTCGCGCACGCGCACGGTGGTCTTTGCGGCGCGGCGCTGGCCGATCACCGGCTGCAGCGTCAATGCCGACGGAGCGCCTTCTTCCAGCTTCAGCTGCGCACGCAGCGCTTCCACTTGAGCGGTGCCCAGTTCCACCGAATGGCCACGGGCCAGTTCGCGCGGCAGGCTCACCTTGCCATAGCGGGTGCGCTTCAGGCGGCTGACCTGGCAGCCCTGCGATTCCCACAGGCGGCGCACTTCGCGGTTGCGGCCTTCCTTCACCACGACGCGGAACCAGTCGTGAGAATCGGTGCCGCCGATGCGTTCGATCTCATCGAACTTGGCCGGACCGTCTTCCAGTGCGACGCCACGGCTGAGGCGGTCGACGATGGCGTCGGAGACCTTTTCCTCGCCTTCCGGTGCACGCACGCGCACCACGTACTCGCGCTCGACCTCGAACGACGGGTGCATCATGGCGTTGGCCAGCTCACCGTCGGTGGTGGCCAGCAGCAGGCCGGTGGTGTTGATGTCCAGGCGGCCGATGGCGATCCAGCGCGCGCCCTTCAGCGGCGGCAGCGACTCGAACACGGTCGGGCGGCCTTCGGGATCTTCGCGGGTGGTCACCTGGCCTTCCGGCTTGTTGTAGACCAGCACGCGCGACGGCTCGGCCAGGGCAGTGGCGACGAAGCCGCGGCCATCCAGTTCGATCCTGTCGCCGCTCTTGACCGACATGCCGGTCTGCGCGACTTCACCGTTGACCTTGACCAGGCCTTCGGCGATGCGCTGTTCCAGCGCGCGGCGCGAGCCGAGGCCGGCCTGGGCCAGCACCTTGTGCAGGCGCTCTTCCAGCTTGAACTGTTCGGAGGTGGCTTCGCGCTTCAGCGAGAGCTTGTTACGGGGGGTGTCACTCATCAGTTTTGCTCCGGCCGACGGTTTCGAGGTCGGCCTCTGGTTCGGAATCGGCTTGGTCAACAGCCACGGTCGTCATCGCGACGGCGTTGTCTTCGCGTTCGTTCACTGGCACCGCGCGCTCGCCCGGCGCGGAATCGGGGTGCCCATCATCGAGGGGCGAAGGTGCTTGCTCATCGGAGGCCGATGCAGAGGCTGCATTGGCGGAATCGGGGGTGTCACTGCCGGCCAGGCCGGCGTCATCGTTCGCGGCAACGCCATCGGCGCTGGCCGAGATGTCCGGACCCTCGGCACCGGCCACGGCCGGTGCATCACGATCCAGGGCCAGCTGCGGTTCCAGCTCGCCCAGGTCCTTCAGTTCCGACAGCGGCGGCAGTTCGTCCAGCCGCTTCAGCCCGAAGTAGTCCAGGAAGCCCTTGGTGGTGCCGAACAGCGCCGGCTTGCCGGGCACGTCGCGGTGGCCGACCACGCGGATCCATTCGCGTTCTTCCAGCGCCTGGATGATGTTGCTGCTGACCGCCACGCCGCGCACCTGCTCGATCTCGCCGCGGGTGATCGGCTGCCGGTAGGCGATCAGCGCCAGGGTTTCCAGGGTGGCGCGGGTGTAGCGGGTCTTGCGTTCGGTCCACAGCCGGCTGATCCAGCCATGTACTTCGCTGGTGACCTGGTAGCGGAAGCCGGAGGCGACCTCGACCAGTTCCACGCCACGACCTTCGCAGGCCTCGCGCAGGCGCTCCAGCGCACGTTCGATGCTGCCCGGCGGTGCCGGTTCCTCTTCCGGAAACAGGTCCTTCAGCTGGGCCAGGGTGAGTGGCTGGCTGGAGGCCAGCAGGGCACCCTCGACAATGCGGTCGATCAGCGATTGATCCATCGGCAGTCAGCGCTCACTCGTTGGCATTGGCGGCGTCGTTGTCGTCAAACTCGCTGCTGAACTGCAGCGGCGCGTTGGTGTTGCCAGCAGCCAGCGACTTCACGTAGATCGGCGCCAGCGGTTCTTCCTGGACGATGTCCAGCAACTGTTCCTTGGCCAGTTCCAGCACTGCCAGGAACGTGACAAGCACGCCCAGCTTGCCTTCTTCGGCGGTGAACAGCCCTTCAAAACGATAGAACTTGCCGTCTTCCAGGCGTCCCAGTACTTCGCCCATGCGTTGCCGCACACTCAGTGCTTCGCGCTTGATGGCGTGGCCGCTGAACAGCTCGGCGCGCTTGAGCACGTCGTGCAGGGCCAGCAGCATTTCCTTCAGGTCCACCGGCGGCGGCAGCTTCACCGTGGCGCGCTCGGGCATGAAGGCATGCGCCACCGTCGTGTCGCGGTCCTGGCGGGGCAGGGCGTCGATGTCCTCGGCGGCCTGCTTGAAACGTTCGTACTCCTGCAGCCGGCGCACCAGCTCGGCGCGCGGGTCGGCCTCATCGCCTTCCTCGCTGACCGGGCGCGGCAGCAGCATCCGCGACTTCACCTCGGCCAGGATCGCGGCCATCACCAGGTACTCGGCCGCCAGCTCAAAGCGCAGCTCGCGCATCACGGTGATGTATTCCACGTACTGCCGGGTGATTTCGGCCACGGGAATGTCCAGCACATCCAGGTTCTGGCGGCGGATCAGGTACAGCAGCAGGTCCAGCGGGCCTTCGAAGGCGTCCAGGATGACTTCCAGCGCGTCCGGCGGGATGTACAGGTCCTGCGGGATCTGCAGGACCGGTTGCCCATGCACCACGGCCAGCGGCATTTCCTGCTGCTGGGGGGCGGGCGGCCGGGTTGGCGGGTTCGCGTCGAGCGCGAGTTCGGAAGTCATCTAATGGACATCAGGATTGCAACGGACCAGTCGCGGCACCGGGTTCGCCGGGCCAACGCCACGGAGCCCCAGGGCACCAGACGCGCCGGGATCGGCGCGATTCCACACATATCAAACAGCAGGACGCGCCGCAGTAAACGGCAGCGACAGAACTACGGGGAGGTCGTCTACGTGGCCCGGCCAGGTGGTCCGGTTTGAAGCAGCGGATCTGTCGTCGGGGGCTGCGTGGCCGCAGAAACCAACGGGCTGCTGCATCCAGCCACGTGCAATGGAGTCTAGGGTAAGCCTTTGCTGCGCCAGTGTCCAGCCGGACCGGGGCAGGGGCTGCATTGGCTAGAATCGGCGGACCCGACAATGCAAGCGAGGAAATGCCGGTGTGGTATGTGATCGAAGGGTATGACGGCCAGGATGTGCTGGCGCAGCGGCTGCAGGCGCGGCCGGAGCATCTGGCGCGGCTGCATGCGCTGCGCGACGCGGGACGCCTGCTGCTGGCCGGGCCATGCCCGGCGGTGGACAGTGAAGACCCGGGCCCGGCCGGTTTCAGCGGTTCGGTGGTGATCGCGCAGTTCGAGTCGCTGCCGCAGGCCCAGGCCTGGGCCGATGCCGACCCGTACGTGGCTGCAGGCGTCTACACCCGCGTGCAGGTCCGCCCGTTCCGCAAGGTGCTGCCGTGAACGCGGAACGGATCGAGCGGATCCGTGATGCGCTGCAGCAGGCGCTGGCGCCGAGCGTGCTGGAGATCGAGGACGATAGCCATCGTCACGCCGGCCATGCCGGTGCGCGCGACGGGCGCGGCCATTTCAACGTGCATGTGGTCAGTGAGCGCTTCGCCGGGCTGGGGCCGCTTGCCCGGCACCGCGCGGTCTATGCCGCGCTGGGGTCGATGATGGAGACCGATATCCACGCGTTGTCCATCCGCGCGCAGACCCCGTCAGAACAGGGCTGAGCCCTTGTCCCACGCTGTCCTGGCGGGTCCTTCATGGCCTCGCCACGGACAGGTTTTCATGTCCATTTCGGGACATTCGCCTAACGGACTGTTTACAAGCCTGGATGGAAACGCTTACATTCCGCGCCAATGCTGGTAGGTCCAAGCCGTGGAGGGCGGCTTCGTGAACAAGGCAGCTATCACAATCAAAGACGTCGCACGCGAAGCCCGGGTCTCCGTGGCCACGGTTTCCCGCGCGCTCAACGGGCATGAAAATGTCGCCGAACCGGTCCGCCAGCTTGTGCTGGAGGTGGCCGCACGGCTGCGTTACACCCCGCACGCCGCCGCCCGCAGCCTGAGCAGCCGCCGCACCAATACGGTGGGCGTGGTGCTGCCTGACCTGTACGGCGAGTTCTTCTCCGAGCTGATGCGCGGCATTGACGGGGTGGCCCGCAACCGCCGCCAGCACCTGCTGGTGTCCAGCTACCACGGTGACCAGGAACAGCAGGGCGCCGCCCTGCGTGCCATGCGCGGCCGCGTCGACGGCCTGCTGGTGCTTTCGCCCTATGCCGAGAGCCCGGGCTTCCTGACCGACAACCTGCCGCAGTCGTTGCCGACGGTGTTGATCAACACCTATCTGCCCGGGCAGGACCACCCGGTGCTGAGCATCGACGACCACGCCGGCGCAATTGCGATGACCCGCCACCTGCTGGATGCCGGCCACCGCCGCATTGCCTTCATTTCTGGTCCGGACCTCAACTTCGACGCGCGCGAGCGCCTGCGCGGCTTCCGTGACGCGCTGGCGGCTTCTGGCGGTGGCGCCGAAGGCATCGAGTTGCCCGGTGATTTCGACGAAGCTTCCGGCCATCGTGCCGGTCAGGAGTTGCTGGCAGCCGGAGCGCTGCCCGATGCCGTATTCGCCGCCAACGACATGATGGCCCTGGGCTGCCTGTATGCGTTCACGCAGGCAGGGGTCCGCGTCCCGGCCGATGTGGCCTTGGCGGGTTTCGATGACATTCCACTGGCGCGTTTCGTCCACCCGTCGCTGACCACCATGCAGGTCAGCATCGCCGAGCTCGGCGACCGGGCCATGACGCGTCTGATGCAGTTGATGGACGGCACCTCCACGGATGGGGCAGGGGACAAGCAGACCCTGGTTCCCCGCTTGATTGTTCGCGATTCCACCACTCCGCCATCCGGCCGTTGAAGCCAGAGGCGTTCCTTCTTTTTTGATTGATCGCAGGGACCGCGCAAGCGGTTACCGCCACCCGGAGATTGAGTTGATGATGCATACCACCTTCCGCATGCCGGCGCGCCGGCTGCTGAGCACCGCCCTGGTCAGCTGCCTGATGCTGGCTGCCGCCCCCAACGTCATGGCGCAGTCGGCCAACGCCAGCCTGCGCGGCCAGGTTGCCGGTGCCCAGGCCGGCACCGAAGTGACCGCCACCAACGTCGCCACCGGTACCGTCCGCCGTGGCACCATCCGCGCCGACGGCAGCTACTCGCTGATGGGCCTGGACCCGGGCACGTACAACGTGGTCGCCAACGGCCAGACCCAGAAGGTCACCGTCACCGTGGCCTCGACCGCGACGCTGAACTTCGCCGGCGCGGCCAGCAGCACCCCGGGTTCGACCGCGGCCACCAACCTGGACACCGTCAACGTTGTCGCGCCGACCCTGCTGCAGGAAGTGCGTACCTCCGAAGTCGGCAAGACCGTCAGCCTGCAGCAGATCCAGACCACCCCGCAGGTGTCGCGCAACTTCCTGGAGTTCGCTGACGCGGTGCCGGGCCTGATCTTCACCCGCGACGCCAAGGGCAACACCTCGCTGCGCGGCGGCGCCACCAATGCCGACGGCACCAACGTCTACATCGACGGCGTGGGCCAGAAGAGCTACGTCAAGGGCGGCGGCGTGGCCGGCCAGTCCGGCAGCGCCGGTAACCCGTTCCCGCAGCTGGCCATTGGCGAATACAAGGTCATCAGCGGCAACTACAAGGCCGAGTATGGCCAGGTGTCGAGCGCCGCCGTGACGGCTGCAACCAAGTCCGGCACCAATGAGTTCAAGGGTGAGGCGTTCTACCGCTACACCGATGAAGACATGCGTGCCAAGACCCCGGCCGAGCGCCAGGGTGGCAAGGAGAAGATGGTCTCGGCCGAGAAGGAATACGGCTTCGCCCTGGGCGGCCCGATCATCCAGGACAAGGCGCACTTCTTCGTGACCTACGAAGCCAAGCGCTTCGACCTGCCGGTCACCATCGCGCCGGATGGCGCGGTCACCGGCGCTGCCGGCCTGCTGCCGCCGGCCGGCGCCGCCGGCCTTGGCCCGGCCAGCCAGCCGTTCCAGCAGGACCTGATCTTCGGCAAGATCGACTTCGAGCCGACCGACAACGACCGCATCGAGCTGACCTTCCAGGACCGCGACGAAACCCAGTCGCAGTTCAGTGGCCAGACCTCGCCGGAAGCCGGCCGTGAAGTGGTCAACACCGACCGTCGTTACGCCCTGCGCTGGAACCACAGCGGTGAGCGCTACTACAACGAGTTGATGGTCACCCACGAAGACTCGTTCAACAACCCGACGCCGCTGACGCTGGCCAACGGCATCACCTACACCGCACCGGACGGCCCCGAAGACCGCACCATCGTGAAGATCGGTGGCGCCTCGGCACTGGATTCGCAGGTGAAGGGCCAGAAGGGCTGGTCGATCGAAGACAACCTGACCCTGGATGGCATCCAGTGGGCGGGTGACCACACCATCAAGATGGGCGTGAAGTACAAGCAGATCGACCTGTACGCATCCGATGCGGCGCAGATCAATCCGACCTTCACCTACTCGCTGGGCGATCCGGACTTCCCCGATTCCATTCCGTACAAGGCGCAGTTCGTCAAGCCGGTGACCGGCGTGACCGGCGTGTCCGGCGAAGTGCGTTCGAAGTCCAAGCAGTACGGCGTGTTCATCCAGGACGACTGGCAGGTCAACGACCACCTGCAGCTGAACATCGGCCTGCGCTGGGACTACGAAAAGACCCCGTCCTACCTGGACTTCGTGACCCCGCAGCAGGTGGTCGACGCCATCTATTCGCAGGATCCGCGCGCTCCCGCCGGCCAGACCTATGCCGATTCGCTGGCACTGGGCGGCCTGGACATCAGCGACTACATCAGCAACGGCCACAACCGCAAGGCATTCAAGGATGCCTGGCAGCCGCGCCTGGGCTTCTCGTATGACATCAATGCCGACGAGCAGCACGTGATCCATGGTGGTGCTGGTCGTTCCTACGACCGCGACCTGTTCGACAACCTGCAGCTGGAAACCACCAAGCTGGCCCTGCCGCAGCCGACCATCTACTTCCGCAACCCGGCCACCGGCGCCTGCATCAACGGCCAGGCTGCCTGCTATG
Source organism: Stenotrophomonas sp. 3diitr2024 (assembly GCF_042136455.1). Taxonomy (NCBI): domain Bacteria; kingdom Pseudomonadati; phylum Pseudomonadota; class Gammaproteobacteria; order Lysobacterales; family Lysobacteraceae; genus Stenotrophomonas; species Stenotrophomonas sp. 3diitr2024. Next base: position 16,838 of record NZ_JBHHMJ010000214.1, on the reverse strand, counting down.
ACTGGAACCCGAACCTGCTCAACGGGATCGGCAACCTGCAGGCCCTGGTCGGCGCGACCAGCAATGCCGGCCTGGAAGTGGACCTGCTGAACAACAAGCTGAAGGCGCCGTACTCGGATCAGTTCAGCCTGGGCATGAGCAACCAGATCGGCGACTGGCTGACCGACGCCACCATCGCACGTACCCTGAGCTACGACGGCTTCGCCTTCACCTTGGGCAACCGTTATCCGACCGGCCAGTTCTTCGATGATCCGCGCCTGTGCGGTGGCACCTCCCCGGGCCTGAGCCAGGCCTGGAGCTGCAACGTACCGGGCTTCGGCAGCCTGATCATCGGCCAGCAGGGCATCAAGACCCGTGCCACCCAGGTCCTGCTGTCGGCGCAGAAGCCGTTCACCAAGGAAAGCGGCTGGGGCACCTCGATCGCCTATACCTGGACCACCGCGCGCCATAACCGCGACATCAACGAGAAGTACGCCTTTGATCGCGGCCTGATCGGTGATTACCCGACCATCCGCTCCAACGGCGCACCGCGCCACCGCCTGGTGGTGACCGGTTCGTACGCGGGCTTCTGGGGCATCACCTTCGGCGGCAAGATCACCCTGGCCACCCCGACCGCCGTCAACGACTGGTACCCGGTGATGCAGGCCAGCGGCTACACCCTGCCGACCCCGCAGGCGGCCGTGCCCAACGCAACCGGCAAGTTCCTGGTGGGTGGCAAGATCTTCGGCTACCGTTCGGTCGACCTGCAGGCGACGAAGACGTTCAAGCTGGCGGGCAACACCGAGCTGTACGCCCGTCTGGACATCATCAACGTGTTCAACTTCGACAACTTCTCCACCTACAACTACGTCAAGACCAACGGCAAGCTGCAGGCCAGCTACAACGAGACCGGCGACATCATCGGCACTCCGCGCCAGGTGAAGGCCGAGGTGGGCTTCCGCTTCTAAGCGGCGCCGCCTGCTGCTGTATCCGATGCCGCCGGTCCGCCGGCGGCATCGATTGTGTGAGAACGGCAATGGCGGGCCCCGTGCCGGTCCATTGCCCACGCCGCTGCCGGGCAGGGGGCAGCGGCGTGGGCAATGATCGCGGTGTCAAACCACGTTTTTCGTGGTTTTTTAAGAGCGCATCTTGTAAACGATTTCAGATCATTGGACGGTATGCTTTCCCATCGATCAGACCACCGGAGGAACCGCGCCATGCAGGCACGCCATCTGTTGTCCGCGGCAGCGTTGAGCCTGGCCGTCGCCGCCTGCCAGCCGGCCCAGCAGGAGCCTGCCAAGCCGCGTCCGCCGGTGATCCTGATCGAGGCCGATGCACCGCCGCGGCCGATGAAGCCGGAGCTGCCGCCGCTGTTCGATGACATCGAGCGCCGCACCTTCCAGTTCTTCTGGGACACCACCAACGAGATCAATGGCCTGACCCCGGACCGCTATCCGTCGCGGCCGTTCGCCAGCATCGCGTCGGTGGGTTTCGCGCTGACCGCCTATCCCATCGGTATCGAGAACGGCTGGGTCAGCCGCAACCAGGCGATCGACCGGACCCTGACCACCCTGAAATTCTTCCGCGACGTGCCGATGGGCCCGCAGCGCACCGGCAAGGCGGGCTACAAGGGTTTCTACTATCACTTCCTGGACATGCAGGAAGGCCGTCGCTACGACAGCTGGGTCGAACTGTCCTCGGTGGATACCGCACTGCTGATGATGGGCGTGCTGTTCGCGCAGTCGTACTACGACGGTGACGATCCGCGCGAGAAGGAAATCCGCCAGATTGCCGATACCTTGTACAAGAAGGTCGACTGGTCGTGGCTGCAGCAGCGTGCACCGCTGATCTCGATGGGCTGGTTCCCCGAGAGCGGCTTCATCGACCACGACTGGATGGGCTACAACGAGGCGATGATGGTCTACATCCTCGCCCTGGGCTCGCCCACGCACCCGGTCAGCCCGGACGCGTGGACGGTGTGGACGCGCACCTATGACAACGACTGGGGTGTCTACCAGGGCCAGGAATACCTGTCCTTCGGCCCGCTGTTCGGCCACCAGTACAGCCACGTCTGGATCGATTTCCGCGATATCCAGGACGCGTACATGCGCGAGCGCGGCAGCACCTATTTCCTCAACAGCCGCTCGGCCGCGCTGGCCCAGCGCGAATACGCCATCGCCAACCCGATGCAGTGGAAGGACTATGGCGAGAACGTCTGGGGCCTGACCGCCAGTGATGGCCCGCAGAACACCACGCAGGAGTACCGCGGCGAACAGCGCCAGTTCCGCCATTACTCCTCGCGCGGCGCCGGCCTGCGCGAGAACTTCGATGACGGCACCATTGCCCCGACTGCGGCGATCGCCTCGGTGGTGTTCGCGCCCGAGCAGGTGATCCCGGCCACGCTGGAAATGCACAAGCGTTACGGGGACTACATCTATTCCAGCTACGGCTTCCTGGATTCGTTCAATCCCAGCTTCAACTATGACATCCCGATCAAGACCGGTCGCCTGGTGCCGGATCGCGGCTGGGTCGCCAGCGACTACATCGCCATCGACCAGGGGCCGATCCTGACCATGATCGCCAACTACCGCAACGACTTCGTCTGGGAAGTGATGAAGAAGAATCCGTACATCCGCAAGGGCCTGGAGCGGGCCGGATTCAGCGGCGGCTGGCTGGCGCCGGAAGGGTCGTTCCAGCCGCTGGAACTGCAGAAGGACGAAAAGGCCGCGGCAGCACGCGCGGTGGGTATCGCCGAATCACGCGCGGCTGCCGCGCAGGAACAGAAGAACAATGCCAACCGCACCACAGGCCAGGGCAAGTAACCCGATGCCGAACTGGATCGACCGCCTGCGCCGCTGGGCGCTGCCTGCCCTGGCCGCCCTGGCCGTGGCCGGCTGCGCCCGCACCGAACCGGGCACCACCACCGTGCGCTTCTGGGCGATGGGCCGCGAAGCCGAGGTGGTCAGCGAGCTGATCCACGAGTTCGAGGCCGAAAATCCCGGCATCAAGGTGGATGTGCAGAACATCCCGTGGACCGCCGCGCACGAAAAGCTGCTGACCGCGTTCGCTGCCGACGGACTACCGGACGTGTGCCAGCTCGGCAATACCTGGGTGCCGGAGTTCGCCGAACTCGATGCATTGACCCCGCTGCAGCCGTTCGTGCAGCGCTCCACCGTGGTCGACCCGAAAGATTACTTCCAGGGCATCTGGGACACCAACGTGATCCACGGTGAGCTGGTCGGCGTGCCGTGGTACGTCGATACGCGCCTGATCTACTACCGCAAGGACCTGCTGGCCAAGGCCGGCTACGACCACCCGCCGCGCACGTGGCCGGAGTGGGAGGAGCAGATGGCGGCGATCAAGCGCATGCAGGGCCCGAACCGCTACGCGGTGCTGATGCCGATCAATGAGTTCGAGCAGCAGCTGTCGCTGGCCCTGCAGCAGCCCGATCCGCTGCTGCGCGACGACGATACCCGCGGCAATTTCGCCAGCCCGGGGTTCCGCCGCACGCTGTCCTTCTACGCCAACATGTTCGAGCAGGGCTGGGCGCCGAAGATGTCCGAGACACAGATCTCCAACGTCTGGGATGAATTCTTCCGCGGCTTCAACGTGTTCTACATCTCCGGTCCCTGGAACATCCGCGAGTTCAAGAAACTGCAGCCGAAGGAACTGGAAGGACAGTGGGGCACCGCTGCGCTGCCGGGGCCGGACGGTCCGGGCGCGGGCATCGCCGGTGGCACCAGCCTGGTGATCTTCCGCAAATCGCAGCAGAAGGAGGCGTCCTGGAAGCTGATCGAATTCCTGTCGCGCCCGGAAATCCAGGCACGCTTCCATTCGATCATCGGCGATCTGCCGCCGCGCCGCAGTGCCTGGAACGCGCCGTCGCTGGCCAACGATCCACTGGCCGCCGCGTTCCGCGATCAGCTGGAGCGGGTCAAGCCGACGCCGAAGGTGCTCGAATGGGAGCGCATCGTGCAGGAAATGCGCATCGTCACCGAGAAGGTCGTGCGCGGTGGCCTGCCGCAGGACAAGGCCGTGGCCGAACTGGACCAGCGCGTGGACAAGGTGCTGGCCAAGCGCCGCTGGATGCATGAACAACAACGCCTGCAGGAGCGCGCGCCGTCGCCGCGCTCGAGCAGCGCAGTGGCCGCCGGGAGCGCGCAATGAAACGTACTTCGCTGGCCGGCTGGATCTTCGCCGGCCCCTCGCTGATCGTGCTGGGCGTGTTCTTCGGCCTGCCGGTCGCCTCGGCGCTGGCGCTGAGCGTGACTGACTTCGACCTCTATGCACTGGCCGACAGCAGCAACCTGCGCTTCGTCGGCCTGGGGAACTACATCGACCTGCTGCAGACGCCGATGTTCTGGAAGTCGCTGTGGAACACCACCTACTTCGTGTTGATCGGCGTACCGTTGTCGATCGGCGTGTCGCTGGGCGCGGCCATGCTGCTCAACGCACCGGCCGCGCGCTTCAAGGCGCTGTTCCGTACGGCACTGTTCGCGCCGGTGGTGACCACGCTGGTGGCGGTGGCGGTGATCTGGCGCTACCTGTTCCATACCAGCTATGGCCTGGTGAACTACGGGCTGGGCCACCTGGGCATCAGTCCGATCGACTGGCTGGGTGATCCCAACTGGGCGATGCCGACCATCATGCTGTTCGCGGTGTGGAAGAACTTCGGTTACAACATGGTGATCTTCCTCGCCGGCCTGCAGGCGATCCCGCATGACCTGTACGAAGCCGCGCGCATCGACGGTGCTTCGCGCTGGAAGCAGTTCCTGCACATCACCCTGCCGATGCTCGGCCCGGTACTGCTGGTGGTCGGGGTGATCACCGTGTCCGGCTACTTCCAGCTGTTCGCCGAGCCGTACGTCATGACCCGCGGCGATCCACTGCAGAGCACCGTCAGCGTGCTGTATTTCATGTTCGAGGAAGGCTTCAAGTGGTGGAACCTGGGACGCGCATCGGCTGTAGCGTTCCTGCTGTTCCTGATCATCCTGGCGGTGACCACCGTGATGCTGCGTTTCGGCCGCAAGAGGCAGTTGGTATGAGTCGTGAAATCGGCCAGTCGCGCTGGTATCCGTGGATGATCAATGGTGCGCTGCTGGTGCTGGCCCTGGTCAGCCTTGCACCGCTGCTGTGGATGCTCTCGGTCTCGTTCATGCCGCAGGGCGAGGCCAGTCATTTCCCGCCGCCACTGCTGCCTTCGAGCATCACCACGCACAACTACCACGAGCTGTTCGCGCGCACCGGCATGGGCGGCAACTTCGCCAACAGCCTGCTGGTGTCGCTGGCTATCACGCTGGGTTCGCTGCTGCTCAACACCATGGCCGGCTACGCCTTCGCCAAGCTCAACTTCGTTGGCCGCGAACGCCTGTTCCAGGTGCTGATGGCAGCACTGGTGATTCCGGCGCAGGTGGCGATGCTGCCGCTGTTCCTGCTGATGAAGCAGCTGGGCCTGGTCAACAGCTTTGGCGGGGTGATCGTGCCGGCGCTGGCCAGCGTGTTCGGCATCTTCCTGGTGCGCCAGTACGCGCGTTCGATCCCGGACGAGCTGCTTGAAGCGGCGCGCATCGACGGCGCGGGGGAGTTGCGCATCTTCTTCCAGATCGTGCTGCCGATGCTCAAGCCGGTACTGGTGACCCTGGCGATCTTCACCTTCATGGGTGCATGGAACGATTTCATGTGGCCGCTGATCGTGTTGACCGACCAGGAGCACTACACTTTGCCGGTGGCGCTGGCCACCCTCTCGCGCGAGCACATCATGGACGTGGAAATGATGATGGCTGGCGCGGTCGTCACCGTGGTTCCGGTGCTGGCACTGTTCCTGGTGCTGCAGCGTTACTACATCCAAGGTCTGTTGCTGGGGAGCGTCAAGGGATGAAGCGAGCGATCGCCGTTGGACTGGGCCTGTTGTGGACTTCCCTGGCGATCGCCGCACCACCGGCACTGCCGGCGCCGAAGGTGCTGGACGATTTCGACGACATCGGCGCCTGGAAGCTGGTGCTGTCCGACCAGGTCAGCGGTTCGCTGCGGCCGGTGAGCGGTGCCGGTGGCGGCCGCGCGCTGTGCCTGGACTACGATTTCCACAAGGTGTCGGGCTACGTCGGCATCCGCCGCGCGCTGGGCATCGAGTACCCGGCCAACTACCGCTTCGGCTTCCAGCTGCGGGGAGATTCGCCGGGCAACGACCTGCAGTTCAAGCTGATCGATGCCAGCGGCGATAATGTCTGGTGGGTCAATCGCCCGGGCTACAGCTTCCCCAAGGCGTGGACGCCGGTCGAATACCGCCGTCGCCAGATCGACAAGGCGTGGGGGCCGTCGCCGGAGAAGGAGATGGCGCGCAGCGCTGCGGTCGAGTTCACGATCTACAGCAAGGTCGGCGGCCGCGGCACGGTGTGCTTCGACAAGCTGACCCTGCAGGGCCTGCCGCCGCAGGATGATTCGGCGCTGGTGCCATCGGTGATCGCCGACACCGCCACCGCGCTGCAGGACCGGATGATTGACGGAAAGAGCGATACGTTCTGGATCAGTGGCGGGGTCAAGCAGCAGACCATCAGCCTGGACCTGCACAAGAGCCGCGAGATCGGCGGTGCGGTGATTGACTGGCTGCCGAACCTGGAAGCCAATCGCTACACCGTGCGGACGTCCGAGGATGGCCGGGACTGGCGCACCGTGCGCGAGGTGGCCGGCGGTGCGGGCGGCCGCGACTGGCTGGCGCTGCCGGATACCGACGCGCGCTACGTGCGCTTCGATCTGCACGATGGCCCGAACTGGCGCTATGGCATCCGTGACATCACGCTCAAGCCGCTGGCGTTCGCGGCCACGCCGAACGCATTCCTGTCCTCGGTGGCGGCCGACCTGCCGCGCGGCTCGCTGCCGCGCGCATATGTGGGCGAACAGCCGTACTGGACCCTGCTCGGCCTCGATGGCGGCCAGGAGCAGGCACTGATCAGCGAGGACGGTGCGCTGGAACCGGCCAAGGGCAGTTTCAGCATCGAGCCGTTCATCCGCGTGGACGGCAAGTTGCTGGACTGGTCGAAGGTGGCCATCACCCAATCGCTGCAGGATCGCTACCTGCCCATCGCCAATGTCGACTGGGTGCACGAGAAGGCCGGCCTGGCGGTAACCAGCTTCGTGCAGGGCACGCCGGAGCGCGCGCAGCTGATCGGTCGCTACCGGTTGAGCAATCCGGACAAGGTGGCGCACGAGTACACCCTGGCACTGGCGATCCGGCCGTGGCAGGTGAACCCGCCGACCCAGTTCCTCAACACCGTCGGCGGCTTCAGTCGCATCGATGCGCTGGATGTGGGCGAACAGCTGGTGCGCATCAACGGTGAGCCGCGCATCTATCCGTTGCAGGTGCCGGATGCGCGCTTTGCCAGCACGTTCGATGGCAAGCTCGACGCGATGCATCTGGCCTCCGGGAAATACCCGGCCAGCACGGCGGTGAAGGACAGCACCGGCATGGCGTCCGGTGCGCTGCTGTATACGATCAGGCTGGAGCCTGGCCAGAGCCGAGAAGTGGCGGTGGTGTTGCCACAGACCGGAGGCTGGGCGCCGCAGGCGCTGGACGTGGCCAAGGCGCAGGCGCAGGTCGCAGAGCAGTGGCGGCAGAAGCTGGGGGTGGTCTCGTTGCAGGTACCGGCTGCGGGCCAGGCACTGGTCGATACCCTGCGCACCGCCGTGGCGCACATGCTGATCTCGCGGGTCGGCCCGCGCCTGCAGCCGGGCACGCGCTCGTACGCGCGCAGCTGGATCCGCGATGGCGCGATGATTTCCGAGGGCCTTCTGCGCATGGGGCGCAGTGATGCGGTGCGTGATTACATCAACTGGTATGCGCCCTATCAGTTCGAGAATGGCAAGGTGCCGTGCTGTGTCGATGCACGTGGCAGCGATCCGGTGCCGGAGAACGACAGCCATGGCGAGCTGATCTACAGCATTGCCGAATATGGGCGCTATACCGGTGACAGCACCTTCGCCGAACTGATGTGGCCGCATGTGCAGGGCGCCTATAACTACATGGAGCAACTGCGCGCCAGCGAGCGCACGGACGAGAATCGGGCGCGCAATCCGGCGTTCTACGGGATGATGCCGGCGTCGATCAGCCACGAAGGCTATTCGGCCAAGCCGATGCATTCGTACTGGGACAATTTCTGGGCGTTGCGCGGCTACAAGGATGCGGCATCGCTGGCGGCCCAGCTGGGCAAGGTCGAAGCCATGCAGATTGCCGAATCGCGTGACCAGTTCCGTGATGACCTGCAGGCCTCGCTGCTGTCGGCGATGCAGCAGCACAACATCGATTACCTGCCGGGCTCGGCCGAACTGGGCGATTTCGATGCGACCTCGACAACCATCGCGCTGGCTCCGGGCGGTGAACAGGGGCGCCTTCCGCAGCAGGCGCTTGATGCCACTTTCGAGCGCTACTGGAAGGAATTCGTGGCCCGTCGGGACGGCAAGCGCGAGTGGAAGGACTACACGCCCTACGAGTGGCGCAACGTGGCCGCCTTCGTCCGCCTTGGCTGGCGCGATCGCGCCTGGCAGGCGACTGAGTTCTTCTTCAAGGACCGTGCGCCGCAGGCCTGGAACCAGTGGGCCGAAGTGGTCTCGCGCACGCCGCGCAAGCCGTTCTTCGTCGGTGACCTGCCGCATGCCTGGGTCGCCTCGGACTTCGTGCGCTCGGCCCTGGACATGTTCGCCTACAGCCGTGACATGGACGATGCGCTGGTGTTGGCCGCCGGCATTCCGACCGCCTGGCTGCAGGGCGACGGCATCGCTGTGCAGGGCCTGCGCACGCCGCAGGGCCAGCTCAACTACCGCCTGCAGCGCAGCGACAAGCAGCTGGTGCTGGAGGTGCAGCCGGGCCTGGTGCCACCGGTCGGTGGCGTGGTCTTGCCGTGGCCGTACGCCGGTGATCCGGGCGAGGCGACCATCAACGGCGAAGCGGCCGAATGGACCGACAGGGAACTGCACGTGCACCAGCTGCCGGCGCGGGTCGAGATCGATGTACCGGGCGCGGTGCGCCGCGCCGAGCGCAAGGGGCAGTAACGATGAAGCAGCAGGGGGGAAGGGTGCGCACGGCCGTGCGTGCCCTGGGACTGGCCATTGCATTGGCATTGCCGGGTGCCGTGATGGCAGCCGTGCCAACCGCCGCGACAGCGGCTGACATCGCCAGCGCACCAGGCATGAGCATGGTGACCTTCAACCTGCATCACGACCGCGAGGACTGGCCGAGCCGCCGCCGCACCATCCTGGCCGAGCTCAAGCGCCTGCAGCCGGATGCGGTTGCCCTGCAGGAGGTGATCCAGCGCCGCAACGTGCGCAACCAGGCGCAGTGGCTGGCCAGCCAACTCGGCTACAAGTACGTGTTCGTGTCCACCGATCCGGTGGGTGCGCCGAAACGTTACGGCAATGCGCTGCTGACCCGGCGACCGATCCTCGCCCAGGGTGAGCACCTGCTACAGCCGCTGGACGACTACCGGACGGTCGCCCATCTGCGCATCAATGTGGACGGCAAGGCGGTCAACGTCTATGCCACCCACTTCAACGAGCGCAGCGACGAAAATGGCCAGCGCATCCGTCGCACCCAGGTCGAGGACCTGCTGCGCTTCATCGCCAGCACCTCGGCCGGCGCACCGGTGGTGATCGCGGGCGACTTCAACGCGCTGGTCGATGCCAGTGACCTGAGCGAGCTGCGCAGCCATTACGGTGACAGCTACGGCAGCGTGCACGTCAACACCGACCTGGCCGGGGTCAGTACGCTGAACAGGCACTACTACCCGGTGGCCTCGCGGATCGACCACATCTTCTTCCAGCAGGACGCGATGGTCGCACGTGAGGCCAAGCTCCTGTTCGACCAGCCCGATGACAGCGGTCGCTGGGCCTCGGACCATTATGGCGTGTGGACCCGCCTGCAATTCGCTCCGGCGCACTGATGTCCTGGTAGGTGCCACCCTTGGTTGGCACGGACGTGTCCGCGTTCGCTCCAACAACGGCGCCGACCAGGGTTGGCCTCTGCCAGAGCGCTGCACGCGCCCGGCGCACAAACAGAAACGGCGGGGATCATCGATCCCCGCCGTTTTTTCACGCGATCAAAGCGCGATCAGTTCGCCGGCGGCGTGCGCTTGGCGCCTTCTTCATCTTCTTCGTCGGCCTTGGCTTCGGCCGCCTGGGCTGCCGCATCGGCGTGGCCATCGGCGACCGGATCGATCGACGGTGTCACCACTGCATCGGCGACCGGGGCCGCAGCTTCCACCGGTGCGGCTTCAACTGCCACCGGAGCGACCGGCTGTTCGGCCACCGGCGCGGTCTCGACGACCGGCTTGGCTTCAACCACCGGAGCAGCCTCAACGATCTCCGGCTTGGCTTCTGCCACCGGAGCGGCTTCGGTAGCGGCCGGCTTGGCTTCAGCCACCGGTGCAGCCTCGACTGCCGCCGGCTTCGCTTCGATCGCCTGAGCGACTTCAGCCACCGGGGCTGCTTCCACCGCGACCGGCTTTGCTTCGACCGCCGGTGCGGCAACAGCCACCGGTTGCGCCGGGGTTGCTGCATCGATGGCATCGAGCATGCTGGTCTGCACCGGCGAGGACACCGGCTCTGCCTTGGCTGCGGCTTCAACCGCCGCCGGCACTTCGGCGGTGATCGGTGCGGCAGTCTCGACCACGGCGCTGCTCACCACCGCCACCGGTGCGGCGACAGCAGCGGCGGCAGTACGGACCGGCTTCTCGGCTTCGACAGCAACTGGTTCGGCTTCGTCATCGAAATCGAATTCCGGCTGCGCACGGGTCGGCTGTGCGGCGGCGACCGGAGTGGCCGGGGCGGCACTGTCGACGTTCGGCTCGACGCCCTCGGCGTCATCACCCTCGTCACCCTCGTCCTGGTCATCGCCCAGGCCGTCACCACCGGCAGCGTTCTCGGCGCCACCGCGACGACGACGACGGCCGCCACGACGGCCGCGACGGCGGCGGGTTGCACCTTCGCCAGCCTGCTCGCCATGGGCGTCGGCTGCAGTCTCTTCACCGGCAACCGCAACCACTTCGGCCTCGCCGGCAGCGGTCTCGACCGGTACTGCGTCCACCGGAGCGGCGGCCACCGGGGCAACCGGGGCGACCGGTGCAGTGGCTTCCTGCGCGGTCACCACGTTGGCGGCGACGGCGTTGGCGGCCACAGCTGCTGCCGCGGTCACACCTTCAACCGGGGCTTCGGCGACGCTGCGCTGCGGCTTCTCGGCCGGCTTGTCACCGTCCTGCTGCTGGCGCGGCTGCTTGGGCTGCTTCAGCTTCGGCTGGTTCTGGTTCTGGCCCTGCTGCTCGTTGCGCGGCTTGTGCTGCTGCTGCGGCTGCTGCTGGCCATCCTTCTGCTGCGGTTCTTTCTGCCTGCCCTGCTGTGGCTGCTGCTGGGCATTGCCGTTGTTGCCGTTGCGGCCGTCCTTGTTGCGCTGCTCACCACGGTCCTTGCGGTTGCCGCCATCCTTCTGCTGCTGCGCGTTGCCGTTGCCACCGTTGCCACGGTTTTCGTCGCGACGGTCCTTGCGATCCTTGTTGCGATCCTTGTTGCGGTCCTTGCGACCACCGTCCTGCTGCTGGCGCGGAGCCGGGGCGGCCGGAGCCGGCGCCGGTGCCGGCTCGCCACCGAACACGCGCTTGAGCCAACCGATCACGCCGCCGCTCGAAGCCGGCGCCACGGGCGCTGCCACGACCGGAGCCGGAGCGGCTGCAGCCGGAGCCGCTTCCTCGCGCACCGGGGCGGGAGAGGTGTGCTTGACCTGGGTCACCGCCGGCGGCGGGATGTTCAGCTGGCCCTTGGTCAGGGCGTGCACCGGCAGCTTGCGCGGGGTGCCGCGCTGGTAGCTGGGCTTGCTGCTCTCTTCACCCAGCTCGTTCTCACGCAGGCGGGTGACCGCATAGTGCGGGGTGTGCAGCTGCTCGTCGGCGACGATCACGATCGGCGCTTCGTGGCGCTGCTCGATCTCGCGCAGGGCGCTGCGCTTCTCGTTCAACAGGTAGTTGGCGATCTCCACCGGCGCCTGGACCAGCACCTGCCCGGTGTTCTCCTTCATCGCGTGCTCTTCGGCGACGCGGATGATCGACAGCGACAGCGACTCGACGCTGCGCATGCGGCCGTGGCCGTCGCAACGCGGGCAGACGATCTGGCTGGATTCGCCCAGGCTCGGGCGCAGGCGCTGGCGGCTCATTTCCAGCAGGCCGAAGCGCGAGATGCGGCCGACCTGCACGCGGGCACGGTCGTACTTCAGCGCGTTGGCCAGGCGGTTCTCGACCTCGCGCTGGTGCTTGTTGGAGGCCATGTCGATGAAGTCGATCACCACCAGGCCGCCCAGGTCGCGCAGGCGCAGTTGGCGAGCCACTTCCTCGGCCGCTTCCAGGTTGGTCTGGAACGCGGTGTCCTCGATGTCGCTGCCCTTGGTGGCGCGCGAGGAGTTCACGTCGACTGCGGTCAGTGCTTCGGTCTGGTCGACCACGATCGAGCCACCCGACGGCAGGCGCACGTTGCGCTCGTAGGCACCTTCGATCTGCGACTCGATCTGGAAGCGGTTGAACAGCGGGATGTCGTCCTTGTAGTGCTTGAGCTTGCGCAGGGTCTGCGGCATCACCTGCTGCATGAACTCGCGGGCGTGCTCGTACATCTCCTCGGTGTCCACCAGGATCTCGCCGATGTCGGCGCGCAGGTAGTCACGCAGGGCGCGCACGATCAGGCGTGATTCCTGGTAGATCAGGAACGGGGCCGGCTTGCTCAGTGCGGCTTCGGCGATGGCGCGCCAGACGTTGAGCAGGTAGTCCAGGTCCCACTGCAGCTCTTCCGCATCGCGACCGACGCCGGCGGTGCGGATGATCACCCCCATGTCGTCGGGAATGTTCAGCTTGTCCAGGGCCTCCTTCAGCGCGGCACGGTCTTCGCCCTCGATGCGGCGGGACACACCGCCGGCGCTGGGCGAGTTCGGCATCAGCACCATGTAGCGGCCGGCCAGCGAGATGAACGTGGTCAGGGCGGCGCCCTTGTTGCCACGCTCTTCCTTGTCGACCTGGACAACGATCTCCTGGCCTTCCTTCAGCAGCTCGCGGATACCGGCCTTGTTGTGGTCGACACCGGCCTGGAAGTAGTCGCGGGAAATCTCCTTCAGCGGCAGGAAGCCATGGCGGCCACCGCCATACTCGACGAAGGCGGCTTCCAGCGAGGGCTCGATGCGGAAGATCCGGCCCTTGTAGATGTTGGACTTCTTCTGTTCCTTCGACGGCTGTTCGATGTCGATGTCATACAACGACTGGCCATCCACGATGGCAACACGCAGCTCTTCAGCCTGCGTGGCGTTGATCAGCATTCGCTTCATTGTTGCGTTCCTCGCAAGCGGCTACCGCGCGGAACGCCATGGGGTTTCGCCTCTGGACACGGCTCGCCGCCCATTCGCGCAAGCGCGGGGAGGGCGGCTTGGGTTTCCAGCGCTACGACACCACGGCAGGCCGCGGGAGCGCTTCACTCTTATGGGTTTTTGGGTGTTGCAGGGCCGCAGGCAGCTGTCAGCCAGGCTGGAGCGCCACGCGGGACATGTTCAGCACGGTTGCGTGTCAGGCATCCGGCGATGGCCGGGAAGGCCGGTGAGCCGCTAACATGGCCGCCCCGCGGGCGGTGGTCGCGCACTGTGCCGGATTCGTCGGAAGCTGGGCTTCTGGCCCTGAGTAACTTCCAACGAAATCAATCCCTTATCTCGCCCCCCGAGTGTAACAGAATAAACAGCCTGATGACCGCCCAAGACCCGACCAAACCCGCTGGCGACAAGCCTTCCGTGCGCATGATCACCGTTCCCGCCGACCGCGCCGGCCAGCGCCTGGACAACTTCCTGCTCGGCCAGCTGAAGGGAGCCCCGCGCAGCTTGGTGTACAAGCTGGTGCGCAGTGGGCAGGTTCGGGTGAACGGCGGCCGCGCCAAGGCCGAGCGCAAGCTGGAGGCGGGCGATGAGGTGCGTGTGCCGCCGGTCCGTCTCAGCGAGGAAGGAGACAAGGCCGGTCCGCCGGAGGCGTTCATGCGCCGCCTGGAGCAGGCCATCGTCTTCGAGGACGCCCGGCTGCTGGCCCTGAACAAGCCCTCCGGCGTGGCCAGCCACGGCGGCAGCGGCATCAGCTTCGGTGCCATCGAGACCCTGCGCGCCTTGCGCCCGGGACAGACACTGGAGCTGGTCCATCGGCTGGATCGCGACACCTCGGGCCTGCTGATCGTGGCCAAGAAGCGTTCAGCACTGAGCGAACTGCAGGCGCTGTTGCGTGAAGACCACGGCGCCGGCATCCGCAAGCGCTATCTGACCCTGCTGGCCGGCCGCATGCCGGACGGCGTGATGACCGTCGACGCGCCGCTGCACGTGGGCCTGCGCCAGGGCGGCGAGCGCCATGTACAGGTCAATGCGATCGGCAAGGAATCGATCAGTCACTTCCGGGTGCTGGAGCGCCGCAGCGGCCATTCGTACTGCGAGGTTCGCATCGAAACCGGCCGCACCCATCAGATCCGCGTGCATGCCCAGCATCTGGGCCATCCGGTGGCCGGTGACGACAAATACGGCGATCCCGCGGTCAACAAGCGGCTTCGTGAGCAGATTGGGCTGAAACGACTGTTCCTGCACGCGGCCTCGCTGGAGTTCGCACTGGACGACGGCAAGAGCCCGTATGTGCTGAACGCGCCGCTGGCGGATGAGCTGGTCGAGGCGCTGGACCGGCTGAAGTAGGGACTGCAGGGCTAGTTGGCCAACTGGAGCAGCCCTCCTTGCGACGGGTGCACATAGTCGGCTTCCTGGTTTGTAGATTTTTTTTGGGGGGGGGCTTTCGCCGACCTCGGGAGAGGTTGCCGTAGAGTCCCGCCACAGTAGATGGGCAGAGAAGGGCTCGGATCGCAAGATGCCAAGCTAAAGATGGGGCGTCGAGTGCCGTTAAGTCCGCTGCGCCTTGCGTGTGTCGCGCAGTAATGAGTTTTGCGGTCTCAAATTCACTATCTGACATGGAAGAACTAAATGGTAAGGGTATTCATTAGCTGGTCTGGTGAGCAGAGTAAGAAGTATGCGGAGGCCATTCGTGATTGGCTTCCTGCAGTGATTCAGATGGTCAGCCCCTACTTCACCCCAACTGATATAGAGAAGGGTGCGCGTTGGTCATCTGATATCGCCAAAGAGCTTGAGCAGTCTCAAGTTGGGTTAATATGTGTTACGCGGGACAATCTGCATTCCGATTGGATTCTCTTTGAGGCCGGTGCGCTGTCAAAAAGTCTCGAAAAGTCTCATGTTTGCCCTCTTATCTTTGGAATAGCTCCCACTGACCTGTCCGGGCCGCTTAAGCAATTTCAGGCGACTTCTTTTGAACGTGCCGATTTCCATAAGCTGATTTCACTGATCAACGCAAAGTTGGGGGATGCTCGGCTGCCGGCCAAAACGCTGGATGCTGTCTTTGATAAATGGTGGCCTGATCTTCAGGCGCGGATTGAGCAAATTTCCGATGCGTCGGGTGGTGGTTCATCTGAGCCGGTGCGCACGGAGCGTGAGCTTATTGAAGAAATCCTCACGATCAATAGGTCCATGCAAAGATTGCAGGGGCGTCCTTCCATTCCTGCACGGGCAATCCAAGAGCTAATCGAAAATCATATTGAGTTGCACGATGATCAAGCGCGAGAGCTGTCCGGTTACCAGGATGCTCTGGATCTCATGAAAAAATCGCATAAGCCGCTTGCATACATTGCGGGGAAGTACAAGGGTATTTCAGACGAGATGGACAATGTAATCGCCGATTTGGTTCGGCTGGACTACGATGTCATTGGAAGTCAGTCTGAAGAAGAGGCCGATATACCTTTTTGACATCCGCTGATGGGCTTCCCCTTGGGATTAGTTGATCAAGTGGTGGGACCTTGGGCTCACCACTTGAACAGCACCAGGCTGATCGCCAGCGTGCCCATGCCCGCCACCAGCCCATAAACGGTCTCGTGGCCCTTCGCATAGCGCTTGGCGGCCGGCAGCAGTTCATCCAGTGCCAGGAACACCATCACGCCGGCAATCAGCCCGAACACCCAGCCGAAGGTGGCGTGCGAAAGCGACCCGGACAGCAACCAGTAGCCGAGCGCCGCGCCCACCGGCTCGGCCAGACCCGACAGCAGGCTGGCGCTGAATGCATAGGCCTTGTTCTGGGTGGCGAAGTACACCGGCACCGCGATCGCGATGCCCTCGGGGATGTTGTGGATGGCAATCGCAAAGGCCAGTGGCATGCCCACCGACGGGCTTTCCAGCGTGGCGAAGAAGGTCGCCAGCCCTTCCGGGAAATTGTGCGCGGTGATCGCGACGGAAGTCAGCAGCGCGACCCGCTTCAGGTACTCGCGGCTGTTCTCGCGGAACGCAGGATCTTGCTTGTCCAGGCTGTCATGCGGGTTGGGAATGAAGTGGTCGATCAGCACGATCACGATCACGCCCAGCAGGAACGCCAGGGTGCCGTAGGTGAAACCGGTGCGTTCGCCATGGGCCAGTGCGAACGAAGCAATGGACTTGTTGAGGATTTCCGACAGCGACACATAGACCATCGCGCCGCCGGCGAAGGCCAGGCCGAAGGCCAGCAGGCGCGGGTTGGGGCGGCGCGAGAACAGCACCAGCAGGCTGCCGATCGCAGTGGCGAGGCCGGCCGCGAGGGTGACCGCCAGCGCAATCCAGATGTTTTCGGGGGGAATCTGCAGCATCTACCGACGCAGTCCTGGTCAACAGACAGCCGCCCCGGCTGCCGTGAGGTCCACGCGGGCGTTCCAACATTGCCGGAACATTGCCTGGTGCACCGAGCGGCTTGCGCATTCATCTAGCGGCAGGCGGCATGAAGCAAGGCTGAAAGCGGCTGCGG
>NZ_JBHHMJ010000145.1:0-386 GCF_042136455.1 Stenotrophomonas sp. 3diitr2024 | reverse complement strand
CCAGGTGTCGAACACCTGCAGCGCCTGCGCACCGGCCGCGCGTTGCGCACCGAGGTAGGCGATCACCGCTTCGGTGGTGACCTCCAGCAGGCGGTGCAGCGCCTGCGGATGGTTCAGCGCCATCGCCTTGATGCGTGCGATGGGCGAGCTGCTGCTGTCCAACCTGCAGTACAAATCCTTCATCGACTTCTCCACCGACCTGCTCGGCCCGTCGGCCGGGTTCTTCTGTGGATGGACCTACTGGTTCTGCTGGATCGGCAATTTGCCCCCGGAACCGGACCGACGGCGTGGGTCGGGGATATCACGTATGTCCCCACCCGCCAGGGATGGCTGCATCTGGCCGTGGTCATCAGCGTCCAGACCCGGCAGGTGCTGGGCTACAGCGT
>NZ_JBHHMJ010000139.1:0-326 GCF_042136455.1 Stenotrophomonas sp. 3diitr2024 | reverse complement strand
GTACTGGGAGGGCGCACTGGCCGGTGAGCGCACGCTGTCGGGCATGCGCCCGCTGGCGGTGCTGCCGGACAACATCACCACCGACCACCTGTCGCCGTCCAACGCGATCCTGGCCTCCGCCGCCGAGGGCGGCACCAAGCTGCTGCAGGCCGGCAACGACCTCGGTGACCGCGCCTCGCTGCAGCGGGGTGCGCAGCTGTACATGAACTACTGCTCCGGACGCATGTACGGGAACAGCAGCACATCGCGGATCGAGCTGCTGCCGGTCAGCAGCATCACCAGACGATCGACGCCGATACCCAGGCCGCCGGTCGGGGCCATGCCGT
>NZ_JBHHMJ010000138.1:0-3704 GCF_042136455.1 Stenotrophomonas sp. 3diitr2024 | reverse complement strand
CCGCTGGCCGGCAACCCCGGATGCCTGGAAAGGCTGCAATTGCCGGCCAGCGGCCGACCCTACCGCTTCAACTGGCGCTTCAGCGCGGCATCCAGGGTGATCGGCCGGTCCCAGTGCTGGTAGCTGGCCACGATGGCATGGCGCACAGCCCGGTAGTGCAGATTGTCCGGCTTGGTGGGCATGCGCTTGACCACCGCCTCCCAGCCGCCCTCCGGGTCCTGGCTGAAGGCACGCACGCTGTCGCGGCAGGTCTGGCCACTGGCCTTGGCCCAGAAGCAGGCGAAATAGATGTCTCCGGCCTGCCAGCCGTGGGTGGTGAACAGCGCGCTGATGTAGCCGCGCGGCACGTCGGCATAGCGCGACACTTCGTCGAGGAAGGCGTCGGGGTAGCGTTCGGCGTAATGGTTGATGTCCTGCAGCTGGGCATCGACCCAGCTGTCGCCGGTGTCCACGTCGTAGGCGCTTGAGCGCTCGGCGGTCTGCTGGGCCAGCACGGTGGCCGGCGCCAGCAACAGGAACAACATCAGCGCGCGCAGTCGGTGGTTCATGCCCCGATTCTGCCGCAGCCGACGGGCCCTGTCAGGCCGCAGCGGCCTTTGCCTCGATCGCCGCCAGTGCGGCCGGCCAGTCGTGGGCGGTATCGGCGGTGACCATGCGCGGCTCGTCGTCGGCCACGCCATGCTGGGTCTCGTGCGCCCAGGTCACTGCGTACGGGGTATGCACGCCCCAGCCACCCAGGGTCACCACCGGCTCGATGTCCGAGCGCAGCGAGTTGCCGACCATCACGAAGCGCTGCATCGGCAGGTCGAATTCGGCCAGCACGCGGGCGTAGGTCTCCGGGTCCTTCTCGGAAACGATCTCGATGCGCGGGAAGAGCTCGGCCAGGTTGGCGACCTTGATCTTCGCTTCCTGGTGGAACAGGTCACCCTTGGTGATCAGCACCACCGGGTAGTGCTCGGCGATGGCCGCCACCGCTTCGCGTACACCATCGATCAGCTCGACCGGGTGGCGCAGGGTGTCGTGGCCGATCTCCAGGATGCGCTGGATGTCCTTGGCCTCGATGCGCTGGCCGGTGATGTCGATGGCCGCTTCGATCATCGACAGGGTCATGCTCTTGACGCCGTAGCCGAAGGTGCCCAGGTGGCGCTGCTGCACTTCCAGCAGGTGGCGGGCGGTCTGGGTGTCATGCACGTCGACATAGCGCGACAGCAGGTCAAGGTAATCCTGCTCGGCCTTGCGGTAGTAGTCCTCGCTCTTCCACAGCGTATCGTCACCGTCAAAACCGACCAGGCCGATGGCGCGCGACGGCGCAGGCGTGGGGGTGTTCATCGCGCAAGGATACAGGGGCCATGGTGACGAAAAAAACCCGGGCGGCCGAAGCCGCCCGGGTTCCCATACGCCCCGACGCAGGACTTACCTGCCCTGTGCACCCTGCGCTGCGCCACCGGCGCCGGCCTGCTGGGCGGCCACGTAGGCCTTGTACTCATCGGCGCTCAGCTCGCCGTCCTTGTTGGTATCGGCCTGGTCGAACACCTGGGCAAGGCCGGCGTTCACCTGCGCCTCGGTCTTGCTGATGGTGCCGTTGCCATCGGTATCGATGCTGGCCCAGGTCTGACCACCGCCATTGGCCTGTGCCGATGCCGCTGCGGCCGCATTGGTCGCCTGGTCGGCGGCCTGGCCGGCCTGTGCAGCCGCCTGCTGGGCCTGAGCGGCCTCGTTCTGTGCATGCGCGGCCTGCTGCTTGGCCGACTGGGCCATCGCCGGGATGGCCAGCACGCTGCCAGCGGCGACGATCAGGGCGATCAGGGGCTTGCGGTTGCGAATAGTCATCAGGGGTGTCTCCTACCGATTGGGTGGTGTTGCGCGGCGTGTTGATTCCGCACGGCACCTACCCTGCCACCGCGTTTCTGAATCGATTTTGCGCCACGACCGGCCCGCACACATGCGATTAACCACTCGCCTCCACGCATGCTTTAGCGCGGTGGTTAGGGTGAAGTGAGTGGCTCATAAGATGCGCATTCAGCGCCTCTGCATTTAACCGGCAGGCAACGAAAAACCTGCGTCAGTCGACGGTTTTTTCCGATGACCGCGAACTGAACAACACCCATGCAAGAGCAACACCGGCGAGCGCACCGGCGATTTCCAGCACCACACGGCTGCCAAGTTCGTTCGGATCGTGGATGGTGGCCAGGAAGATGCGCGCGTACAGCGGCGATTCCAGCCGCACGATGCCCATGTAGAACAGCTTCCACGCATCGATGCCGGCGGCGATGATCACGGCGATGACGCAGGACCAGCCGATCGCGTGCCCCATCGACCACCGCAGCAGGCGGCACAGCTGCGACCACAGGAAGTACACCAGCAGCCCAACCAGCATGGCGATGGCGCCGGCTTCGAGGGTGCCGAGCAGGCCGAAGTGCAGGGGAAGGTTCATCGGATGGGCAACGGTGGGATGGCGGCCAGTGTAAGGGATCTGCTTCGGACCCAATCGGCAGCCACAGTAGATCCACGCCATGCGTGGATGAGTCTCCATCGAGATCGAATAATTCGACGATTGAACAAAGAGCAGCCGAGCATGGGCTCGGCTCTACAACGGACCACGCGGGAAACTGTCAGAGGCGGGGCGGTGCCGGAATGCGGGGTGTCTGATCTGGCCCCCCGTCAGCGGACGCCAAGAAGCGATACTTTGATCGCACTTGGAGGTCCCTTATGTCCCGTATCACCCGTCGTAGCTATACCGATGAGTTCAAGCACCAAGCCGTGGAGTTGGCCGAGTCGCTCGGGCCTGCCGCAGCAGCCCGTCAGCTGGAGATGTCGGTCAAGACGCTGGCAAATTGGCTTGACGCGGTCCGTGCTGGCCGGTCGTTGACCTCTGAGGCTCGCAGGCCAACCACCGACCTGGAAAGCGAGATCAGCCGCCTTCGGGCCGAGAACGCCAATCTGAAGATGGAGCGGGAAATCCTAAAAAAAGCGGCGGCGTTCTTTGCCAGAGAGTCCAAGTGAGGTACGCCTTCGTCGCCAGTCAAAGGACTCACTACCCGACCAGGTTGTTGTGTCGGGTTCTTGGGGTTTCTGTCTCTGGATTCCATGATTACCTGCGTCGGCAATGTGCCCAAGCGTGCGATGCCGATTCGGCCCTGCGTACCGAGCTTCGGGCCATTCATGTGACCAGCAAGCGCAGTTATGGGCGACGTCGGCTGGTCAGGGCCTTACGAGCCAGGAATCATCCAGTCGGCCACAAGCGCGTGGCACGGTTAATGGCCGAGGAGCGAATCCAGGGCAAGACCAAAGGCCGATTCCGACCCAAGTCCTCCGGCGGCTCATCTCAGCTCGCCCCCAACCTGCTGGATCGGCAATTTGCCCCCGGAACCGGACCGACGGCGTGGGTCGGGGATATCACGTATGTCCCCACCCGCCAGGGATGGCTGCATCTGGCCGTGGTCATCAGCGTCCAGACCCGGCAGGTGCTGGGCTACAGCGTTTCCAAGCGTCTGACTGAAGAGCTGGTGGTGAAAGCATTTGCCAATGCCTGGGCTCTGCATCCACAACGACCCGGCCTGATCTTCCATTCAGATCGTGGTGGGCAGTACTGGGGGAACGAGTTTCGCCAGCTGCTGCAGTCCCATGACGTGGTCCAAAGCATGAGCCGGCCTGGCAATTGCTGGGACAACGCGGTGGCCGAGAGCTTCTTTGCGACGCTCAAG
>NZ_JBHHMJ010000129.1:0-330 GCF_042136455.1 Stenotrophomonas sp. 3diitr2024 | reverse complement strand
ATGCTGCCACGCCTGGACGGGATGGCGCTGTGCCGGAAGCTGCGCCAGGAGTTCCAGAATCCG
Organism: Stenotrophomonas sp. 3diitr2024; assembly: GCF_042136455.1. Taxonomy (NCBI): domain Bacteria; kingdom Pseudomonadati; phylum Pseudomonadota; class Gammaproteobacteria; order Lysobacterales; family Lysobacteraceae; genus Stenotrophomonas; species Stenotrophomonas sp. 3diitr2024. The sequence continues at coordinate 267 of NZ_JBHHMJ010000129.1, read as the reverse complement.
GTGCCGATCCTGATGCTGACGGCGCGCGATCCGGTCGAAGACCGCGTGCAGGGCCCGCAGGCGCGCGACATCGTGATCGGCCTGGCCCGCGAAGCCGACCGCGCAGCGTTGACCAAGCTGGGCCGCTTCGCCGCCCTGCAGGTGCAGTCCGATGACGGTGTTGCGGAAGTCCACAGTGCGGCCTTGGCCGTCGGTCAGGCGGCCATCGTCCAGCACCTGCAGCAGGATGTTGAACACATCCGGATGCGCCTTCTCCACCTCATCGAG
>NZ_JBHHMJ010000127.1:0-697 GCF_042136455.1 Stenotrophomonas sp. 3diitr2024 | reverse complement strand
AGGGTTAGGATGAGCATATATAATTAGTACGTTCACTACAAAACAACTCCCTCTATACGTTAAAGTTTCTCCTTCTTTAATAACTTCTCTACAATTTGTACGTTTTTCGAACTTTGCAACAATCGATTTAATAATATAAGTAACTCTTCTTTTTCTAAATCTTCCAGTTTCTCTTTAACTGCACTCTCACCAGCACCTTGAATATCATAAACAACTGCCACCATATGTTTACAATAATTTTCATAGGGACACTCACAGTTACTTTCTGAAAAATCTTCGAGATCGATAACTACTTCATAATTCCCTGCATTTCCAGTAACGAAAGCAAACACTTTTTTATCTTGTATTTCAACATCTTCTACATGCCCATCTTCATAATATTCATATCCCTTATCTACAATGTACTTTGGGATCCATTTCGTTATATCTTTTAATAAGTAAGCGTACATAATTGTACCCCTTCCTTTAATTCCCTTTTGACTTCAAAAATCCTGCATGTTATTCTAATTACTGTTAAGTAGCAAGTCTACGTGACAAAACGACTGACACCTATTCGGCGAAGGTGTCTCTTTTCATTTGCAGCCGATATGAATTGCCTCTTTCAGGCACATTCAATTTTTGACTTTCCTCCCTCAACTCCGTATTCCCGCCACCTACATGCGCGGTGGCACCAGCAAGGGCGTGTTCTTCCGCCTGC
>NZ_JBHHMJ010000120.1:0-2079 GCF_042136455.1 Stenotrophomonas sp. 3diitr2024 | reverse complement strand
GCAGGCGGCGTGCCCGCGCTGGCACGAAGCCGATCAGCAGGAACGGCAGCGCCAGGCCCAGGCCAAGGAACAGGAACACGGTCATCGCCTTCAGCGGCGGGGCAATGAAGGCGTAGGCGATCGCACCGCCCATGAACGGGCCGACGCAGGCACTGCCGACCACGCAGGCCAGCGCACCGGTGAAGAAGTCACCGGCCGGGCCGCTGCGGCTGGCCAGCGACTGGCCAAGATTGCCGATGCCGCCGCCGAGGGTGAATACGCCGGACAGGCTCAGGCCCACCGCGAACATGATGTAGGCCAGCGCCGCCACCACGCCCGGGTGCTGCAGCTGGAAGCCGATGCCGACGGCGTTGCCGATCGCACGCAGGCCTACCATCAGCGCGCCGATCCCCGCGAACGCGACCAGCACGCCCAACGTGTACCAGAGGGCATGGCTGCGCGCGCGCTCGGGGCTCTCGCCGCTCTGCGCCAGGCTCAGCACCTTCAGCGACAGGATCGGCAGCACGCAGGGCATCAGGTTCAGTACCAGGCCACCGGCCAGCGCCAGCAGCAGCACCCAGACGAACGATCGGTCCGGGTTCGGGGTGGTCGCCGGAGGACGCGTGCGCAGGGCGTTGCCATCGCGCGCATCGGCGGCGAACTCATTGCGCGCGCCCTCACTGCCGCTGGCGGCGGGAGCGACGTTGCCGTCGTTGGGTACGGTCGGCAGCAGGCGCAGCGGTACGCCATTGGCGGATTCACGCGGCGCACCGGCAGCGCCCAGCGCATTGACGGCTTCCTCGCGCACTGGCGCCTGGCCGGCGCCGGCGTTGAGCTTGCCGGCCGGAATCGACAGCTTCACCCGACGGGTCATCGGCGGGTAGCAGATACCATCGGTCTGGCAGCCCTGGAAAGTCACCACCAGGGTGCTGTCGACCGCATCAGTAACAGTGCGGCGCAGCGGCAGCGGCACTTCCACCTGGTTGAAGTACACCGAGACATCGCCGAAGTGCTCGTCGCGATGCGACTGCGCGGCCGGCCAGCGCGGCTTGTCGGCGAGCACGCCGGCGCTGCCTTCCAGCTTCAGCGAAGTGCGGTCGCGGTACAGATAGTAGCCGGGTGCCGGGCTGAAGCGCAGCAGCAGGGTGTTCCCGTCGCTGGCGATGGCATCGAAGCCGAACGCCTGTTCCGACGGCAGCGGCAGCGCCTGGCTGTTGTTGGCCGCGCCCGGCAGGCGCAGGCCACCGCTGTTGCCGGCACCGGCCAGCGGGTTGTTGAACGGACTGGCGGCACCGGTACGCGCGGCAGGCACCGCGGCCGCCGCACCGGCACCCGGCAGGGTGACCTGCACCACGCGCTTCTGCGGTGGGTAGCAGACGCCGGCATCGGCGCAGCCCTGGTAGCGTACTTCCAGGCTGATGGTGCCGGCGGCGTCGGTCGGCGTGCCGGGCAGGGTGGCCTGCAGGCGCTCGCGATAGGTTTCGACCTCGCCGAAGAAATCATCGTGGTGCCTGTCACCCTTGGGCATCTGCAGCGTGCCGGCATTGAAGGCCGGATCCGCCTTGACGCTGGTGCGGTGGCGATACAGGTAGTAGCCCGGTGCGATCTTGAACTGCAGCTGCACCTGGCCCCGTTCGGGGGCAGTGGCGGTCAGCGCGAACGCCTGGTCCACCGGCAGCAGGTCCTTCTCATCCAGGGCCAAGGCGGGCAGCGAGAGCCACAACAGGGCGCACAAGGCAGCGCCACGCGCAAACAGAGTCTTCAATCAGTGTCCTCCCGGGTCTGTGCCCGGATCCAGTCCAGATATGCCGGCAGGCCGGCCCGGGTTTCGACCGCGATGCACTCCGGGAGTTCATACGGATGCAGTTCGACGATCCGGGCGATTGCGTCATCGACGCGGCTCGCGGTGGTCTTTACCAGCAGCTGCAGCTCGGCATCGGTGGTCACCTCGCCCTGCCAGCGGTAGGTGGACTGCGCGCCATCAAGGCGGGTCACGCACGCGGCCAGGCGCTGCTTCTGTCCACCACTGAGCGTGCCGGCCAGCTGCGGCTGCCGGTCCTGCAACAGGTACTGCTGCAGCAGCGCATCGACCCGTTGCCG
>NZ_JBHHMJ010000108.1:0-987 GCF_042136455.1 Stenotrophomonas sp. 3diitr2024 | reverse complement strand
AGAGCCGAGCCCATGCTCGGCTGCTGTTGGCGCAGAACCAGCCGAGCGCAGGCTCGGCTCTACAGGGGGCATCGCAAACGCAAAGGGCCGAAAGCGTGACCTGCCGACCCGCCTGTGGGTGGCCCCGCCGACCAAGATGGACGCCTCGGAGCTGACCAAGGAAGGCGTGTACGGCACCTTCGGCGCTACCGGCGCACGCATGGAAATGCCGGGCTGCTCGCTGTGCATGGGCAACCAGGCGCAGATCCGCGAAGGCTTCACCGCGATGTCGACCTCGACCCGCAACTTCCCGAACCGCTGGGCCGCAACACCAACGTGTACCTGGGTTCGGCCGAACTGGCCGCGATCTGCTCGCGTCTGGGCCGCATCCCGACCAAGGAAGAGTACATGGCCGATGTCGGCGTGATCGCCGCCAGCGGCGCGGAGATCTACCGCTACATGAACTTCGACCAGATCGAGGAGTACCAGGACGTGGCCAAGACGGTCGCTGCCTGATGCGGTAGTGCCGGCTGCTGGCCGGCACCCCGTTGAAACGAAGAACCCCCGGTGAGAACCGGGGGGTTCTTTTGTGTGCGCCGGGCCAGGTGGCCTAGCCCATGCGCATCGCCGTCCGTGTCTGCTCCTGGGCGTGGTCCTGCTGGGCGACCTGCTGTGCCTGCGACATCTGTTCGGCCTTGGCGAGCGACTGCTCTACGGGCGTATTGATGGCCTCGCTGATTGGAACCGACGCCCGCAGGTGTGCCGGATTGTCCAGCGCTCCCTGGACTACGAACATGCGAGGGCTCGAGTCACCGCTGGGTGGATTGCCTAGGACCACATGATCGACGCGTTCCAGGCCGCTGCTCCTGGCCGCCGCAAGCAGGCCGGCCGTCACGCGCTCACTGGTTTCATCGAAGCTGCGCCCGTGCCTGGCATCCACGGCGGATACACCCTCGCGAATCTGCCGGTAGAGCGCATGGTCTGGATGGCCTTCCTTCCTGGGATCCA
>NZ_JBHHMJ010000106.1:0-18403 GCF_042136455.1 Stenotrophomonas sp. 3diitr2024 | reverse complement strand
CCCTTTGCCGTGCAAAGGGATCTGACCCCCGATCACGGGATGGCTGCGGGGTCGGATCCCTTTGCGCAGCAAAGGGCTCTGACCCCGCCCTCGTCGCCTCAGAACGCCATCGAGGTACTGAACATCAGCTGCCGTGGCGCGCTGCGCTGCAGGGTCTGGTAATCCCCCGAGAACGACGAGCCGGCGATGGTGGCGGTGCCGATGTTGTGGCGGTTGAACAGGTTGCTCACGTCCAGCCGCAGCTCCAGGCCGGGCACGGCGCTGTCCGCACCGAAGCGGTAAGCGGCGTAGGTGTTGACCTGCCAGAACGTGGGCACGCGGATGTCGTTCTCGTAGGTGAAGGGCTGGCGCAGGTACGAGGTGCTGGTTGCACCAAAGCGCCAGTCACCGAAGTGGGCGGACAGGTCGCTGACCAGCGAGATCTGCGGGTAGCCCGGCTGGGCGTTGCCCTTGATCGGGTACACCGTGTCACCCACCACGAAATCGCTGTCGTAGTACGAACGGGCCACGGCCACGCCCTGGTAGAACTGCAGGTGGTCGGTCAAGTCGGCGGTGATGCCGAGGTCGGCACCGATCACGTGCATCTTCGGCATCAGCCGCACCGTGTTGATCTGCGCGAACTGAGTGCCGATGGCCGCCGACAGCAGGCGGTTGCGGATGTCGTTGTAGAACACGTCGCCGGTGATCGTCAGCCGGTCGAAGCGATGCGATGCACCCACGGTGAGGTTCCAGTTCTTTTCCGGACGCAGGGTACCCGCTACGCGGTCGAACTCTTCCTGGTCGGTGATGGTCCACGCCGAGGCGGTGTAACCGATGTTGCCGCGCTGAGCGACGCGATAGCCGTTCATGGTATTGGCCAGGTCGATGAAGGCATCGGTGGATTCGGTCGGGCTCCAGAACAGCGAGACATGCGGCAGGAAGTTGCTCTTCGCGCGCAGCGTGCCGTTCACCGGCCGGTCCTTGGCATCGCCGAGGCCGCCGCCGCGGGTGCGGAAGTCCACGGCCTTGAAACCAACGCCCAGCTTCAGCGTGTCGTTCAACACGATGTCGTCCTGCAGGTAGAACTGGCGCGAGCGGGTCACCCAGCTCGATGCGTTGTCGGTCTTGAACGCGGGACCGTACACATCGAACGGGCCGGTGGCCTTCAGCGGTGGGCCCTCGCCCAGCGGCGGCTGCGGGTACCACTCGGTCTTGGCCGCAGCCTTGCTCTTCTCCTGCCAGAAGCCGGCCGTGAAGGTGTGCGCGCCGGTCTCGAACTGCAGGTTGACCATGCCACCCAGCCGGTTGAGGCGCGGCGTCTGCACCTGTTCGGAGAATGGCGCACCGTTGGGCGATGGCACGGTCGGGTCGGTCAGCGTGGCCTGGGTGTGGCTGTTGGCGTTGTACAGCTGCACGTTGCCACTCAGCGCCGGGGTGATCTGGAAGCGATGGTTGATCGATGACACGCGGTCGCGGGTGATCTGGCCGGTGTCGTACGGAATCAGTTCGGAAAGCTCGCCGCAGGTGTAGGCGCCGCAGGACTTGTCTGCATTCTCCGGCGAGGCCACGTACCACGCCCACGCATAATCGGGATAGAAGATGTCGGCCTTCCAGCCCAGTTTGCGGATCATGTCGAAGGAAATGTTGTTGTAGCCCCAGACCTTGGCCTTGCTGTCGGACAGGAACACGGTGACATCGCCCCAGGCGACGTCCTGCTGCAACTTGAGGTCGCCGCGCAGGAAGTTCTGCGTGCCCTCGCCCTGGTACTTGTCGGCGGACACGCGCTGCAGGTCGACCAGCACTTTCGGGCCCTGCTCGCCGAGCTGGCCAGTCTGCCCCGATACGGTGGTGACCAACGTGCTGTTGCTGCCCACGCCCTGCTTCACGCGCAGGCTGGGCGTGTCCTGCAGGTCGCGCAGGCGGTATTCCAGGCTGCCGCCGTTGACGCTGCTGGAGAACACGCTGACCGGTGCGCCGCCAGGGCTGACCGTGATAGCGCCGATGCCGTCGGGCACGCCCACGTTCACCACGCTGGTGCCGGTGAGCGAGAGGAAGCCGTTGTCGTTCAGCGGCACGCCTTCGAAGGTGATGCCCATTTCATTCATGCGGAAGCCGCGCACGAACAGGCTGGTGGCCGAGATATCCAGGCCCAGCCCATCGGTGGCAGTGTAGCTGGCGCCCGGTACCTGCCTCAGCATCGCCAGGCCGTTGTTGCCGGTGACCATCGCGTCCAGGTCTTCGGCCTTGATGATGTAGCGGTTGGGGCCGACCACCTGGGTCGGTGCCACGGCCGCACCGCGCGGTGTGGCGATAACCTGCAGGGCATTGAGCGTGGTGGGCGTGTCGAGCGCGGTGGCGTGCGTTTCTGCGGCATGCGCTGGCGCGGTGATGGCGGCGATGATGGCCAGGGCGAGGCGCGTCGTGGGTGGGGTGTTCATGGGCAGATCCAGGTGCAGGGAGAGAGCGGCGCAGGCGCACGCCCAGCGCGTTGCAGCACCGGTGTTGGCGCCCTGGCTGGCGGTGCGATTGCGTTGAGAGGGTGACGGCGCGGTGCGCGCCGGTCGGCAGACGAAGACGATCATCTGCCGCAGGATTCGATGGCGTGATTTCGACGTGCGAAATTCTTGCATCGCACTGGCGCATCCGCCATTGCACCGTGGTACAGCGCAGATGGTGATGGGGATGTATGGGCTATACGCAGGTATACATCCAAGCCAGGCTAGCGAGCAGTCGTGGACTGCTTCCACTCATCGATCAGAGCCACAACGGCAGCATGCAGCTGGGCGGCATCAAGCTCATACGCATGGCGATCTACATCTTCGTCGCAATACATGTCGGCAGCACAGAAGATGCTGGACAGGCACGTTGAAAGCGCTACGTCATCCAAAGCCAGCAAGTCGAGATCCCGCTCGATCTTCCATAGCTCGATGTAGGACTCGGAGAAAACGTGCGCCGACATCCGCTCATTGACGAAGGACTGAGCAAACATCATCAAAGTCCAGCTCATGATGTGCGTCCGATCATTGCAGGACGAAACGCTCGATCGCGCGCGCCACGCCTTCGTCGGCATTGCTGCTGGTCTCAAACCGCGCCACCGCCTTCACCGCGTCGATGGCATTGCCCATCGCCACGCTGGTGCCAGCGTACTGCAGCATGGTCAAGTCGTTCTCCTGGTCACCGATGGCCATCACATTGGCGCGGTCGATGCCCAGGTGCTCGGCCAGCTTCTGCAGGCTCGGTCCCTTGCCGGCGCGGTGGTCGAACACTTCCAGGAAGAACGGCGCGCTCTTCAGTACCGCGAAACGTTCGGTCAGCTCGCTGGGCAGGCGCGCGATGGCGGCATCCAGCACATCCGGCGCGTCGATCATCATCAACTTGATGAAGGACATCGACGGGTCCATGTCTTCCACGCGGCGATACGACAGCGGCATCCGCGAGAGATGCGAGTCGGCTACGGTGTAGTAGCTGATGTCCTGGTTGGGCGTGTACATGCGCTGGCTGTCCAGCGCCTGGAAGTGCACGCCGAGGTCGCGGGCCACCTGCTCGCAGAACAGGAAGTCGTCGAAGCTGAGCGGATATTCGACCACGGTTTCGCGCGTGCCGATCCGCTGCACCAGGCCGCCATTGCAGGCGATGCAGTAGTCGTCGTTGCCGGTGATGCCCAGCTCGTGCAGGTACGGCGCCAGGCCCGGAACCGGGCGGCCACTGGTCAGCACGATGTGCACGCCCAGCGCCCGCGCCTGCGCGATGGCCTTCCTGGCGCGGGAGGTGAGCTGGTGCGACGGGTCCAGCAGCGTGCCATCCATGTCGATGGCGACCAGTTCGATGGTCGATTGCCGGCGGCCCATGTCCATTGCGTTCAACTCGTGCGGGGCACGCCAGTTTACCCCCTCATGCCCGGTTCACCTCTTTGCCCACGTTGGCCGGGATACTGCGGGAGCCTGTGCGTCCCCCACCGCAGGACGGCCCCTTGACCGCCCTTCCCTGGAGAACCTTGCGACGCATGACCTACCGTGCCCCTGAAACCAATGACAGCGCGCCCCTGGCCCAGCAGATCGAGCAGATGATCGACGAACTGCCCGGCGACCAGGTGAGCGTCGGCACCCTGCTCAGCGCGCTGGGCGATGAGGGCCTGCTGCTGATCGTGATCCTGCTCTCGGCCATCTTCATCATTCCGGTGTCGATTCCCGGGCTGAGTACGGTGTTTGGCGCCTCGATCCTGCTGATCGGCCTGAGCCGGGTGCGCAACCGCCCGCTGTGGGTGCCACAGAAGCTGGCCCGCCGCGAGATCGCCACCGACAAGCTGAAGACCAACCTCGGCCGTGCGCTGAAATGGGTGCACCGCATGGAGCGGCTGTCGCGGCCGATGCGGCTGGCGGTGATGGTGCGCTCGAAGAAGATGATGCGCCTGAACAACCTGATGCTGGTGTTCGCGACCCTGCTGTTGATGGCGCCGGCCGGGCCGATACCCTTCAGCAACACGCTGCCGGCGCTGGCGCTGATGTCCTTCGCCATCGGTTTCATCCAGCGCGATGGCGCGGCGGTGGCGGCCGGTTACGGCTTCGTGGTGGCCACGGTGGTGTATTTCGGCGTGCTGCTGGGCGGCGTGGGGTTTGCTGCCGAGTCGGTGTTCAGCGGGTTCCGCAGCAGTACCGCGGAACTGTAGAGCCGAGCCCATGCTCGGCTGCTCTTCGACCTGTACGCGAAACCCCGCGCTGCGCGCGTAAGCCGAGCATGGCTCGGCTCTACAGAACTACTTGGCCGACACCCGCCACACCACGTCGCCCACGTCGTCGGCCACCAGCAATGCGCCTTCGGCATCCATCGCCATGCCCACCGGTGCGCCCATCAGGGTCTTCTCGTCCTTTGAGGCGAAGCCGCTCACCACGGTCTGCGGGCGCCCGGTCGGCTTGCCGTCCTTGAACGGTACATACACCACTTCGTAGCCGCTCAGCGGTGAACGGTCCCAGCTGCCGTGCTCGCCGATGAAGGCACCGCCGTGGTACTGCGCCGGCAGTGCCTGTCCGGTGTAGAACAACAGGCCCAGGGGTGCCACGTGCGAGCCGATGGCGTAGTCCGGCACGATTGCCTTGGCCACCAGGTCCGGCCGCTGTGGCTGCACGCGTTCGTCCACGTGCTGCCCGTAGTAGCTGTAAGGCCAGCCGTAGAAGCCATCTTCCTTCACCGAGGTGAGGTAGTCAGGCACCAGGTCGGCACCGATCTCGTCGCGTTCGTTTGCTACCGCCCACAGCTTCCCGGTACTCGGCTCCCAGTCCAGCCCGGTCGGGTTGCGGATGCCCGAGGCGTAGATGCGGCTGCCGCGGGTGGCCACGTCCACTTCCAGCACCACCGCACGGCGGTATTCGACGGCCAGGCCGTTCTCGGTGATGTTGCTGTTGGAGCCCACGCCCACATACAGCTTGCGGCCATCACGGCTGGCCAGCAGTTCCTTGGTCCAGTGGTGGTTGATGGTGCTGGGCAGGTCGGTGAACTCGCGGCCCTTGTCCGACATGCGGGTTTCGCCGGGCACGTAGTGGTACTGCATGATGTTGCCGGTGTTGGCCACGTACAGCGTGTCGCCGATCAGCTGGATGCCGAACGGCGAATGCAGGCCCTCGATGTAGACATGCTGGGTCCACGAGTTCGTTCCCGGCGTGCGGCGCAGCAGGGTGACCCGGTTCCCGCCCTTGCCGGCCTTGCCCGAGCGCGCCTTGACCTTGCCGGCAATCCACTGCTTGGGCGTGGTGACCGGTTCTTCGCCGGGGCCGTTGCCTTCCACCACCAGTACATCGCCATTGGGCAGGGTCAGCAGGCGCCGCGGATGCTGCAGGTTGGCGGCGATGCGCTCGATCTTCAGGCCCTCGGCCACCGTGGGGGTCTGTCCATCAGCCCAGCCGACGCCCTTGGGCACCTGCATCGGCGGCATCAGGAAGTTGGCCGGCTTGGGCAGCGGCGGCTGCGGGCCCGACTGGTCGGCGGGATGGTATTCAGCCTTGCCGGCGCAGGCCGACAGCATCACGGCCAGCGCCAGGGCGCCCACGGTGGGCAGGATGTGCTTAGCCATGACGACCTCCCTGCAGCACCGGCGGCTGCAGTGACAGCAGGATCAGGCCCAGGGCGATCAGGGCCACGGTCAACGCCGACAGGATCGTGCCCGGCACCGCAACGGCGTACGCGTCGCGGCTGTGCACGAAGGCGTTCCAGATGGCCAGCACCACCGCGACCAGGTTGAGGAAGAAGTCGATGCGGTCGATGCGGGTGGCGGTGCCGTTGCGGCGCCAGACCGCGAAGAGGTTGATCAGGCGCGGCACGATGGCGATCAGCAGGCCGAAGGTGATCAGCCAGGCAGCGGCCTTGCCCCACATCACCTCGGCGCTGTTGAGATAGATCGCGTCGAAGATCAGTGCGCCGACGAAGAAGCCGAAAGGTATCGGGTTCAACAGGCTGAACAGTGTGGTGCCGAGGCCGCGATGGGCCTGGGCGAGCGGATTGACCATCATCGTGCTCCGTGCGGAAGGGTGCACGGGCTGTAGTAGCACAGCGCGATGTGAGGGCACGCGATGATGCCCCGGCAGGGCTGCCGCACCCTCCGCGCAGGCACCGCGCTAAGTGGATTCGTCCTCGCGCACCTCGTGGAAGGGCAGCATCGTCTCGAAGCCGAATTCGTGTTCCATGCTGGTGCGGACCAGGCCGCCGATGGCGTAGCGGCTGGTGTTGGCATGCACGTCTATGCCACCCGGCCGCCACTCGGTGCGCAGATGCAGCGTCTCTGCGCGTCGCATGACGATCCGTTCCTCCTGCAGCAGTGCGCGACGGTGTTTCTTCATCAGCAGGCGCAGCGGTTTCACCGTGGTGATGCCGAAGGCTGCCAGCTCGGGCAGCAACTCGCTGATATCGGCATCGTCGCCATAGTCGTGGCTGCGCGTATGCACGGACAGCACCACCTTGCGGATGGCGGCAACCGAGAGCGGGGTCTGGTCCACGCGCGCACGGGCACGCTGGCGTGCGTTCTTCATGTGTGACTTCACCTGCATGCGATTACCCACGTTTCCCGTACCTCGAAGCAAGCGAGCGATGATGGCGTGAAGGCATTCGAGTACCCCGTCATAACTTGGCGTACTAAGTGTTTGTGACGCAATTGGCACATTCGCACATTGCGGGAGTGAAGAGGTAGGGGGTTCTTCGTTATGTCGCGTTTGGCTCGTTGCGATGGGGCAGTTCCGCCCCGCCGTCCTGCCATGCCGATTCACAACAGAAGGATTCGTGTATGAAGCGACACACGCAACGCACCGCGCCACCGCGCTCCGCGCGCCTGGCTCTCGCCACTGCTTTGGTACTGGGTAGCCTGGCCGTCACCGCCCAGGCCCAACAGGCCGATCCACTGGCGGCAATCCAGTGGCACCTGCTCAACACCGGGCAGACGGTCCCGGCTGACACGCTGCCGGTGGCCGGCAACGATCTGAACGTGGATGGCCTGTTCCGCAACGGCATCCGCGGCCAGGGCGTCACCATCGCCATCGTCGATGATGGCCTGCAGATCGCGCATCCGGACCTGGCGGCCAACGTGGCCGCGGTGGCCGGCAAGAACTTCACCAATGGCTCGAACAACCCCACCCCGACCAACCCGGATGTCGACAACCACGGCACCATGGTCGGCGGCATCGCTGGCGCGGTGGGCGCCAACAACCTGGGCGTGCGCGGTGTGGCCCCGGCGGCGACGTTGAAGGGCTTCAACCCGATTTCGCGCTCGGCCCTGGGCAACCAGCAGAGCAACATCGAGTACGCCTGGTGGGACGGCGCGGAATCGGCCGACGTGCAGGTGTTCAACAACAGCTGGGGCGCCGGCCCGGGCAATCCGAACCTGCCGCTGGCGTACAGCGAAAACACGATTCGTTCGTACGAGCAGGCACTGTCGGGGACGCGCGGTGGCCGCGGCGGCATCTACGTGAAGTCGGCCGGCAACAACTTCAACAATGCCTCGATCAGCCAGACCCAGGATGTCTGCACCACCGACACCAAGAACCGCAACACCGGCTGCGTGCCGGCCGGCCGTGATCCGCGCAACAACCTGTTCAACGTGATCACCGTAGGCGCGGTGCGCGCCGATGGCGTGCGCTCGTCTTACTCCTCCACCGGCTCGGCCCTGTGGGTTTCGGCCTTTGGTGGTGAGTACGGCCTGCAGGCGCAGTACGCGCCCGGCCTGGTGGCACGCGCGTACGACCCGGCCATCGTCACCACCGACGTGACCGGGTGCGCGCAGGGCAGCAACAAGAACACCAACCGCCAGAACACCCTGGACAGCAACCTGTCGGCCATCGACAGCACCTGCAACTACACCGCCAAGATGAACGGCACTTCGGCGTCGGCGCCGATGGTATCGGGCGTGGCGGCACTGGTGCTGGAAGCCAATCCGAACCTGTCCTATCGCGATGTGAAGTACATCCTGGCCACCACCGCCACGCGCAACCACCCGAACCAGCCGGCGGTGACGCTGGCCGACGGGCGCACGCTGGTGCCGGGCTGGACGGTGAATGCCGCCGGCCGTGCCTACAGCAACTGGTATGGCTTCGGCGTGGTCAACGCTGCACGTGCAGTGCAGGTGGCCGAGAACTTCCAGTCGCTCGGTGCGCTGGTCGACAGTGGCTGGCGCAACACGACGCGTACCGTGGCCATCGGCAACACCTCGGCTGCCGCCGCACGCCTGACCTTCCAGTTGGCCAACGGCGCGCGCAACATCGAAAGCGTGCAGCTGGGCTTCCGGGTCAACCACCGCAACACGCGCCAGCTGCAGTTCGTGCTGGTGTCGCCCAGCGGCACCCGCAGCGTGGTGCAACCGGCGTTCACCGCGATCGGTTCGGGCACGGGTGGCGCGCAGAGCAACTTCACCAGCTGGGACCTGCTGTCCAGCAATGCCTTCCTGGATGAGAATGCCAGCGGCACCTGGACGCTGGAAGTCACCGACATGGGGCAGGCCGCGACCGCAGCTTCGCGCGGCAACCTCGAATTCTTCAAGATCCGCGTTCTGGGGCACTGATGATGAAGACCACCATTCTGTTGAGCACGCTCGCCCTCGCGGCGATGACCTCCCCTGCCTGGGCACAGAGCTCGGGGCAGACTCCTCCGGCCAGGACCCTGTCGACCGTGGATGTGCAGGAACTGAAGGCGTCCGCTACCGGCCGCGCGTTCGATGTAGGCGGCACGCGTTTCCAGCTGTCCCCCTCGGCCACGGTGAAGCAGGCCAGCGGCGGCCAGTTCACGATCACCCCGCAGGCGGCGGCGACCACCAGCTCGCGTACCAGGCGTTCGCTGGATGGCGCAGCGGCGGCACCTGCTGATGCCGGTGCCGGCAAGTTCGCGGCGGCGGTCTCCCGTGACGGCGCGCCGGTGGTGGCGACGTCGCGGGTCAAGGTGTTCTTCACCGATGCAGCATCGGCCCAGCGCGCAGCCGCCGCCACTGGCGGTACCGTGGTGAAGGTCTCCAGGGCTTCAGGCCAGGCCATCGTGGAGTACCCGTCGGTGAACGCGGCGCTGGATGCGACCACCAGGCTGCTGTCCACCGCCGGTATCCGCGCGACCGAGCCGGACGTGGTGCAGTGGGAAGAGACCAAGTAAGGCGTTGAGTGGTGCCCCTGGCCGGTTGGCTCTCCTGGCCGGCCGGGGGATTGATGTCAGGGTGTGCCGACCAACGGTCGGCACCCACCGGACTCATGCATCACGTGTCGACCAAGGTCGGCACCCACCGCGGTAGAGGTGGCGTCAGCGGGCGGCGAGTGTGCCGCTGTGCTTGAGGTGGCAGCTGGCCAGTGCGTCGTTGCCGGCGGCCGGGTGGCCGGGTTCGAGCAGCAGGCGCTGCACGTCGGAGAACAGCTTGTCCACCGGCATGCCGTACGGCGCGAACAGGCGCAGGCGGCCCTTGCGGTCGAACACGTAGCCACCGGCGATGTGGCTCATGGTGTAGGTCTCCGGCACCTGGCCGGGCTCTTTTTCGTAGAACGCCTTGAAGTCACTGGCCATCGCCGCCAGCTGTGCTTCGTTGCCGACCAGCGCGATTGCCTTGGGATCGAAGGCTTCCACATAGGTGCGCGCAACCTCCGGCGTATCACGCGCCGGGTCGACGCTGACGAACACCACCTGCAGCTGGTCGGCATCCCTGCCCATCAGGTGCTTGACCTGGCTCAGCTCGACTATGGTGGTCGGGCACACGTCCGGGCAGCTGGTGAAGCCGAAGAACAGATAGGTCACCTGGCCCTGCAGGTCCTTCGGGCCACGCACGGTGCCGTGGCTGTCGGGCATCGACCACTGTTGGCCAAGTTCTTCGCAGGCAATGTCCTTGGAATAGAAGTCCATGCGCGACTGCGCACTGCAGCCGGCCAGCAGGCCGAGCAGCAGGCCTGCGGCCAGCCGCAGGCCACGATGGGGGAACGTAATGCCTTTCACGGTTCGCAGGCTCAGTTGATCATCATGTGGTAGTGCATGCTCCAGATGATCCAGACCGACAGCGCGACGACGATGAACAGGATCACCAGGGTGAACACGAAGCTGGCCAGGTTCCACCCACCTTCGGACTTGCGGTCCATGTGCAGGAAATAGACCAGCTGCACCAGGATCTGTGCCACCGCGAAGCCGACCAGCAGGAACAGCGTGAGCGGCCGCGACAGCACCGGGTTCATCACCAGCGCGAACGGCACCACGGTCAGCAGCGCGCACAGCACGAAACCGATCAGGTAGGACTTGGTGGAGCCGTGCGCATTGCCGGCGCGCGAGGTTTCGACGTGGGCCATGTCAGAAGGCTCCGATCAGGTAGACGAAGGTGAAGACGCAGATCCACACCAGGTCCAGGAAGTGCCAGAACAGGCTCAGGCACGAAACGCGGGTGATGTTGGTCGGGGTCAGGCCACGGCGGTAGACCTGGTGCATGACCACCGCCATCCAGATCAGGCCGCTGGCGACGTGCAGGCCGTGGGTGGCGACCAGCGCAAAGAACGCCGACAGGTAGGCACTGGTGCTCGGGCCTGCGCCTTCGTGGATCAGGTGCGAGAACTCGTAGATTTCCATGCCGATGAACGAGGCACCGAGCACGAAGGTCACGCCCAGCCAGCGCAGCACCGCCGACGCATCGTGGCGATGCATCGCCAGCACGGCCTGGCCGTAGGTGATGCTGGACACAAGCAGCAGGAAGGTCTCGGCCATCACGAACGGCAACGAGAACAGCTCCTTGCCGGTGGGGCCGCCGGCATAGGCGGTGCTGAGCACCGCATACGAGGCGAACAGCGAACCGAACAGCACCAGGTCGGACATGAGGTAGACCCACATGCCGAACACCTTCATGCCGCCCTGCTCGTGGCTGTGGTCGTGTTCGTGATGGTCCTCGTGTGCCTGCGTGTCGGTGGCCAGCTCGGGGCGGGTCAACAGGTTCATGCGCGTACCTCCTTCAGCTTGGCAAGGTTGGCTGCTTCGGTGCGCGCCACCTCTTCGGAACTGACGTAGTAGTCCACGTCCTCGTCGTAGGACCGCACGATCAGGGTGACGATCATCGCGATGAAGCTGGCCGCGGCCATCCACCAGATGTGCCAGACCAGGGCGAAGCACAGCACCAGGATCCAGATGTTGAGGATCACCGGTACGCCGGTGTTCTTCGGCATGTGGATCGGCGCGTACTTCTTCGGCGGCGGCGGCAGGCCGCGCTTCTTCGCTTCATGGAAGGCGTCCAGCTCGTCGGCCTTGGGCACCACGGCGAAGTTGTAGAACGGCGGCGGCGACGGCGTGGCCCATTCCAGCGTGCGTGCGTTCCACGGGTCGCCGGTCAGGTCCAGGTTGCGCTTGCGGTCGCGCACGCTCACGTAGATCTGCACCAGCATCAGGATGATGCCCGCGAACACGAACAGCGCGCCGATGAAGGCGGCGATCAGGTACGGCGTCCACGCCGGGTTGTCGTACTGGTTCATGCGGCGGGTCATGCCCATGAAGCCCAGCATATACAGCGGCATGAAGGCCAGGTAGAAGCCGATCACCCAGCACGCGAACGACCACTTGCCCAGGCGCTCGTTGAGGGTGAAGCCGAACACCTTCGGGAACCAGTACGCGAAGCCGGCCAGGTAGCCGAACAGCGCGCCACCGATGATGGTGTTGTGGAAGTGCGCGACCAGGAACAGGCTGTTGTGCAGCAGGAAGTCCGCGCCCGGAATGGCCAGCAGCACGCCGGTCATGCCACCGATGGTGAAGGTGACCAGGAAGGCAATGGTCCACAGCATCGGCACACTGAACTCAACGCGGCCACCGTACATGGTGAACAGCCAGGTAAAGATCTTCACGCCGGTGGGAATGGCGATGATCATCGTCATGATGCCGAAGAAGGCGTTGACGCTGGCACCGGAACCCATGGTGAAGAAGTGGTGCAACCAGACGATGAACGACAGGATGCCGATCGCCAGCGTTGCACCGACCATCGACTTGTAGCCGAACAGCTTCTTGCGCGCGAACGTGGCGGTGACTTCAGAGAAGATGCCGAACGCCGGCAGCACCAGGATGTACACCTCCGGATGGCCCCAGGCCCACACCAGGTTCACGTACATCATCGGGTTGCCACCCAGCGTGTTGGTGTAGAAGTTGAAGTCCAGGTAGCGGTCCAGGGTGAGCGCGCCCAGCGCGACGGTCAGGATCGGGAAGGCGGCGATGATGATCACGCTGGTGACCAGCACGGTCCAGGTGAACACCGGCATCTTCATCAGGGTCATGCCCGGCGCACGCATGCGCAGGATGGTGATGAACAGGTTGACGCCGGTCAGCAAGGTGCCGATCCCCGAAGCCTGCAACGCCCAGATGTAGTAGTCGACACCGACGCCTGGACTGAACTCGATGCCCGACAGCGGCGGATAGGCGACCCAGCCGGTCATGGCGAACTCGCCAACGCCGAGCGAGATCATCATCAGCGCGGCGCCGACCACGAAGATCCAGAAGCTGAAGGCGTTGAGGAACGGGAACGCCATGTCGCGTGCGCCGATCTGCAGCGGCACGATGATGTTCATCAGGCCGACAACAAACGGAGTGGCCACGAAGAAGATCATGATCACGCCGTGTGCGGTGAAGATCTGGTCGTAGTGCTCCGGTGGCAGGAAGCCGTCACTGCCCGGCCCGGCCGCGGCCAGCTGCGCGCGCATCATCAGCGCGTCGGCGAAGCCACGCACCAGCATGACCAGCGCCACCACCACGTACATGATGCCGATCTTCTTGTGGTCCACGGTGGTGAACCAGTCACGCCACAACGGGCCCCACAGCTTGAAGTACGTCACCGCGCCAAGCAGCGCGAGACCACCCAGCACCATCGCCGCCAATGTGACCACGACGATCGGCTCGTGCAGCGGCACGGCCTCCCACGTCAATTTACCCAACATGTTCGTTACTCCTGGGAAACCTGGGCACCGCCGGCAGCGCCCGCCGGGGTGGCAGCAGCGGTGTTCTCACCGACGCCGATGAACTGGTCGATGACCTTCTTGAACAGCAGCGGTTCAACACTGGAGAAGTGCTGCACCGGTGCGTTCTTCGACGGCGCGGCCAGCGCCTTGAACTGCGCGAAGCTGAGCGCGTCCGGCGCGCTGCGCACCTCGGCCACCCAGCGCTCGAAGTCTTCGTTGCTGCTGGCGGTGGCAATGAACTTCATGTTCGAGAAGCCATGCCCGCTGTAGTTGCCGGACATGCCACGGAACTGGCCAGGCTCGTTGGCGATCAGGTGCAGCTGCGTGCGCATGCCCGCCATCGCGTAGATCTGCCCGCCCAGCTGCGGGATGAAGAAGGTATTCATCGTCGAGTTGGAAGTGATGTTGAACGCCAGCGGGCGGTTGGCCGGGAAGTTGAGCTGGTTGACCGTGGCGATGCCCAGGTCCGGGTATACGAACACCCACTTCCAGTCCGTGGCGATCACGTCCACGTGCAGCGGTTCACCGGCCACGTCCAGCGGCTTGTACGGGTCCAGTTCGTGGGTCGACTTCCACACGATCACTGCCAGGCCGGCAATGATCAGCAGCGGCACGCCCCAGACCACGATTTCCACCTTGGTGGAGTGCGACCAGTCCGGCGTGTATTTCGCTTGGGTGTTGCCGGCGCGGAAGCGCCAGGCGAATACGAAGGTCAGCACAATGGCCGGTATCACCACGATCAGCATCAGGCCGATGCAGATCAGGATCAGGTCGCGCTGGGCGAGCCCGACCATGCCCTTCGAATCCAGCAGCACCCAGTCACAGCCCGACAGGCCGACGCAGGCCAGGGCGACCAGCGCCAGGCGGATGCGGTTCCAGCAGATATTCATTGGAGGTCAACCCTGTTGAAGAAGCGCGCTTGACCGGCTCGCCTGCGCGCAGCGCCCGGGCGTGGAGCGGCTACACTGTGGGTACGAGGTCGCCTACAAGAAGGCGAACCACTCCAATCAAGCCCATACAAGATACATCATTGTATGGACTTGTGCACCTGCACGTATGGAAAAACCTGACCGATGACGCCACCTGCCGCCGGCCGCCGCCTGAAACACCCCAATCGCACCTGGGTTCGCCCCTTCCGCGAGGGCGCCGGCCCGCTGTACCTGCAGATTGCCCAGCAGGTGCGCGAGGCGGTGGATGACGGCGTGCTGCGCCCGGGCGACCGCCTGCCGCCGCAGCGCGACCTGGCCCAGCAGGTGGGCGTGGACCTGACCACGGTTACCCGGGCGTTCGCCGAGCTGCGCCAGGCCGGCCTGCTCGACGCGCAGGGCGCCGGCGGCACCTTCATCGCGCTGTCGGCAGGCAACCGCAGCACCTCGGTGGACCTGAGCATGAACATCCCGCCGCTGCTGGGCAGTGCGCCGTTCGCGCAGGGCATGGAGGCCGGTTTCCAGCACGTGGGCCAGCAGCTGGGCCAGGGCGAACTGATGAGCTACCACGTCGGCGCCGGTACCCGCGAGGACCGCGCCGCCGCGGTGCAGTGGCTGGCGCCGATGCTGGGCACGGTGGGCGCCGACCAGGTGGTGATCTGTCCCGGTGCGCAGACCGCGCTGTGTGCACTGATCCTGGCCTGCACCCAGCCGGGCGAGCTGATCGCCGCCGAGCAGCTGACCTACCCGGGCCTGCTGGCCGCCGCGCGCGTGCTGCAGCGGGGTGTGGTGCCGGTGGCGATGGATGCCGAAGGCATGCTGCCCGATGCGCTGGAAGAAGCCTGCCAGCTGCGCCGCCCGCGCCTGCTGTACCTGGTACCGACCATCCAGAACCCGACCACGGCAACGATGTCGGCACAACGCCGGCAGGCCCTGTTGGCGGTCGCCAAGCGCCACGATCTGACCGTGATCGAAGACGATCCCTACTGGTTGCTGGCCGGGGACGCCGCACCGCCGCTGGCCGCCCACCGCGACGCCGGCTGCCCGGTGTATTACATCTCCACCCTGTCCAAGTGCCTGGCACCGGGCCTGCGCACCGCGTACCTGGTGGTGCCGGCCGGCGAACCGATGGAACCGGTGCTGGACGCCCTGCGTGCGATCGCGCTGATGCCGACCCAGTCGATGGTGGCGGTGGCCTCGCAGTGGATCCGCAGCGGCAAGGCCCAGGACATGGTGCAGCGCTTCCAGCAGGAGCTGCGCGAGCGCCAGGCGATTGCTGCGCAGTACTTGCCGTCCCGTGCCCAGGCCCATCCGGCCGGCCTGCATGTGTGGCTGCCGCTGCCGCCACGGCTGGACCAGTACCGGCTGATCCAGGCCGCGCAGGAACAGGGGCTGGGCATCGCCAGTTCCGACGCCTTCAGCGTGGAAGAACCGCCTCCGGGCAACGCGATCCGCCTGTCACTGGGCGGCGCGGTTGACCAGGGTGCGCTCGCCGGGGCGCTGGCCAAGCTGAATGAAATCCTGTCTGAAGCCCCCGAGGCCCGGCACAACGCCATCGTCTGAACCGGACGCATGGCGCCATATCCATACAAGATGATATTTTGTATGCAATGTATGGATGAAGGGACGTGCCTCGATGCGCGCGGAGAAACTGAAGTTCCACCTGGTGATGGCCGGCTGCGGTGGCTTTGTGGTGCTGATGCTGGCCGCGCTGGCCTGGGTCTGCCTGCAGCCGCAGACCGTGGATGTGCAGGCCGCCGAACGCCACGCCATCGAGCAATGCGTGCAGCGCAGCGAGGATCCGTCGCGTAGCGAGATCCAGCGCCGGGCGCAGGCCGATTCCTGCCGCGAGATGCGCAAGCAGTACGTACACAAGTTCGGCGGGGACGCGTCCTGATGGGCGCAGCCGCGCCGCGTCGCCGCTGGTTGCTGCCGACGATGATCGCCCTCGCCTGCCTGTTCATGGCCGGCGTGGCGGCGGCGCTGTGGCAGTACTTCGGCTACAGCGCGCAGTCCACGTACACCGAACAGGCCATCGTCTTCGACGACTCGCAGCTGCGCCTGCCGGCCGATCTGGCCGGTAATACCGGCCGCATCCGCGTGGTGCATTTCTGGGACCCGGCCTGCGGCGTGTGCAACCGCGAGACCGGTGCGCACCTGAGCTACCTGATCAGCATGTACCGCCGCGCCGGCATCGACTTCTACGCGATCCGTCGCCCTGGCACGCAGGGCGAACTGCCCGAGCCGCTGCGCAACAAGGTGATCAACCTGCCGACCATCGATGGCATCGAGCACATTCCTGCCAGCCCTGCCGTGGCGATCTGGGACCGGCAGGGCCATCTGGCCTACGCCGGGCCGTACAGCATCGGCATGGTCTGCAACTCGGCCAACAGTTTCGTCGAACCGCTGCTGGACAGACTGGTGCGCGGCGAATCCGTGCGCCCGAAAGGACTGCTTGCCGTGGGCTGTTACTGCCCGTGGCAGGCCAAGCGCTGAGGACGCGCAATGATATCACTGGCTCTGGGTGGCGTGGCCGCCGCAAACAACAACGGCGGTCACCTGTCCGAACCGACCGATGGTTATGGACAGGCTCCCGCCGTTGGAAGCAACGATACGCCCCGACATGCTCCGTACATGCCGCGACCGGATGTCGCAGCGCGCGAATGGGTGCAGGACGTGCTCGCGCACAACGGGCCGATCTATCTGCGCATCGTCAATTCGCTGGAGCGCACGGTGCGTCGCGGTGGTCTTGCACCGGGGCAACGACTGCCCTCGCAGCGCGCGTTGGCGCAGCAGCTCGGCGTCGACCTCACGACCGTGACGCGGGCGTTCGATGAAGCGCGCAAACGCGGCCTGATCGAAGCACGCGGGCCACAAGGCAGTTTCATCGCACCACCCAAGGCCGGCTTCGACCAGGTGGTGGACCTGAGCATGAACGTGCCGCCGGTGCCCGATGCCGATGCGCTGGCCGAAACCCTGCGCCGCGGTGCCGCCGCCGTGCTTGCGCGCAGCAATGCGCCGAACCTGATGACCTACCACCTGGGCGGCGGCAACCCGACCGACCGCCACGCGGCAGCGCGCTGGCTGCAACCGATGCTGGGCGCGGTGGAGGATGCCAGCCTGTTGCTGACCGAAGGCGCGCAGGTGGCGCTTGCCGCGATCCTGGTCAGCCAGGGCCGCGACGGTGATGCGATCCTGTGCGATGCGCTGGTCTATCCGGGCCTGCTGCAGGCCGCAGCGGCGCTTGGCCGGCGGCTGTTGCCGGTGGACTGCGACGAACACGGCATGTGCCCCGATGCGTTGGCCCGGCTGGCACGCGAAAGCGGCGCGCGGTTGGTCTATCTCAACCCCACCTGCCAGAACCCGACCGCGCTGACCCTGCCGCTGCAGCGGCGCGAAGCGCTGGCGCGTGTTCTGGAGAGGGAAGGCCTGCTGGCGATCGAAGACGATCCTTACTGGCACCTCGCCGAGGATGCACCGACACCGCTGGCGGCGCTGGCACCGCGCCATGTGTTCTACGTGGCGACGCTGTCGAAGGTGATCAGCCCGGGCCTGCGCACCGCCTTCGTGCGCTGCCCGAGTGCCGCGCATGCCGAGGCGATGACCGCCGCGCTGCGGGCGACGCGGCTGATGGGCCATCCATTGGTGTCGGCGCTGGCCAGCCAACTGTTGCTTGATGGTTCGGCACAATCGCTGCTGGCGCAGGTGCGTGCCGAGGCGCGCGAGCGCGTGCGCATGGCCCGCTGCCTGCTGGCGCCGTCGCTGCTGCTGCGCGCTGAAGGCCTGCACGCCTGGTGCAGGGTACCAGCGCCATGGACCGACGCCACGCTGGTGCGTACCGCGCAGCTGCAGGGGCTGGCCATCGCTCCTTCATCGGCGTTCTGTCCGCCCGGGGTGCAGCATCAGCACGGCGTGCGGCTGTCGTTGGGGCTGGCGGCGGACCGACGGCAGCTGGAGAGCGCGTTGCGGCGGATTGACCGGTTGTTGTTGTCGGACGCGCTGCCGGCGATCGAGCGGTAGCCCTGGTAGTGCCGGCCGCTGGCCGGCAACGGCGTGCACGGATCATGAGGTTGCCGGCCAGCGGCC
>NZ_JBHHMJ010000080.1:0-349 GCF_042136455.1 Stenotrophomonas sp. 3diitr2024 | reverse complement strand
GCCATGCCCGCACGCTGTACAGGCACCACGCTCACCGACAGCCCATCCATCAGGCCCCATGGCAAGGCCGTCCCTGCACCGACCAGCATCAGCAACGGCACCCACTGCAAGGGCGACGTGCTCAACGCCTCCAACAAGGGCGAGCCGGTCATCCTGGATGTCGAATCCGCTGCCGGCCAGGCCTATGAAGACGCCGTCGCGCGCATCCTCGGCGAACGCTACGGCTGGGGCCACGACTACGACACCCGCGACTGCAGCGGTTTCGTCTCCGAGATCTACCGCAGCTTTGGCGTGCTGCTGCCGCGCAGTACCAGCGCGCAGGCGGTCAGTCCGGCGCTGGACCGCCTGC
>NZ_JBHHMJ010000076.1:0-5615 GCF_042136455.1 Stenotrophomonas sp. 3diitr2024 | reverse complement strand
TAGAGCCGAGCCCATGCTCGGCTGCTGTTGTTCCCTGTCGCGCTGCGCGCGATGAGCCGAGCGTGGGCTCGGCTCTACAGGGTCAGCGCATGCCCCCCTTACGGCTTGATGAAGCGCAGGGTCATGCGGTCGCTTTCACCGATCGCCTGGTACTTCGCATCATCGGCCTTGTCGTGCTGGTTGGTCGGCGGCAGCGTCCACACGCCGTTGGGGTGGTCCTTGGTGTCGCGCGGGTTGGCGTTGACCTCGCTGCGCGCATCCAGCCTGAAGCCGGCGGCTTCGGCCATCGCGATCACCTGCTGCTGGCCGACATAGCCGGTGTCATCGTCATCGGCCACGTCGGCCTTGGCGCGATGCTCGACCACACCCAGCACGCCACCCGGCTTGAGCACGTTGAAGAAGCCCTGGAACATGCCCTGCGCCTGGCCGGCCTTGCGCCAGTTGTGCACGTTGCGGAAGGTCAGCACCACGTCGGCTGAGTTGGCCGGGCCGAACACCGGCTTGGCCGGATCGTAGGCGACCACGGCGGTCCTGCCGAACTGCGCGGGTGCACCGGCGTACTTCTTTTCCAGGCTGTCGCGGCTGCGCTGCTGGTAGTCGCGGCCGCGACCCTCGGGCACCGCCATCGGATCGACCACGGCAGCCACATAGTGGCCCTTGTCATGCAGCAGCGGCGCCAGGATCTCCGAGTACCAGCCGTTGCCGGGGGTGATCTCGATGACGGTCTTTTCCGGTGCCACCTTGAAGAACGACAGCGTCTGTGCCGGATGGCGGAAGCCATCGCGCTTGACGTTGTTGGCATCGCGGGTGGGCGCCTTTACCGCCGCATCGATGGCCGGCAAGACCTGGATCTTCGCCGGTGCCACCGTGGCCGGTGCGGCGAACGCAGGAACAGCAGCAAGCAGGGCCGAAGCAAGCAGCAGGCGGCAACCACGCAGGGACGAAGCAGGCATCATCGGGACGACTCCAGCGGAAGATGCGGCGAGACTAGCAGTCGCAGCGTCCCAGGTGTTCACAGAACGTTAGCGGCGAGCGCGTCGCGGAACACTGTTTTGTGGTCGTCGCCGCAGCACGGTCACACATCGCGTTCTATTCTGGAACACTTCCCCCAAGGAGTCCGTGCCCATGACGGCAACCCGCGAACTGGGCCGTTCCGGCCTGCATGTACGTCCGCTCGCCTTCGGTGGCAACGTGTTCGGCTGGAGCGCCGATGAGAAGGCCAGCTTCGCCCTGCTCGATGCCTTCGTCGATGCCGGCTTCAACCTGGTCGACACCGCCGACGTTTACTCGGCCTGGGTGCCGGGCAATGTCGGCGGCGAATCGGAGACGCTGATCGGCAAGTGGTTTGCCCGCAGCGGCAAGCGCGACAAGGTGGTGCTGGCGACCAAGGTGGCCAAGTGGGCCGAACGCCCCGGCCTGACCCCGGACAACATCAATGCGGCGGTCGAGGATTCGCTGCGCCGGCTGCAGACCGACGTGATCGATCTGTACCAGGCCCACGAGGATGACGAGTCGACGCCGCTGGAAGCCACGCTGGCCACGTTCGGCCGCCTGATCGAGGCCGGCAAGGTGCGTGCGATCGGTGCTTCCAACTACAGCGCCACGCGCCTGGCCGATGCGCTGAAGGTGTCCACCGACTACAAGTTGCCGCGTTACGAAACCCTGCAGCCGGAGTACAACCTGTACGACCGCGCCGGCTACGAAAAGGAACTGGAACCGCTGGTGCAGCGCGAGCAGATCGGCGTGATCGGCTACTACGCGCTGGCCAGTGGCTTCCTCAGCGGCAAGTACCGCACGCCGGCCGATGCGGCCAAGAGTCCGGCACGTGGCGAGACGGTAGTGAAGCGCTATCTGAACCCGCGCGGCCTGCGCATCCTGCAAGCGCTGGATGACGTAGCCAGCAAACACAGCGCCAGCGCCGCGCAGATCGCACTGGCCTGGCAGATCGCGCGGCCGTCGATCACCGCGCCGATCGTCAGCGCCACCAGCGTCGAACAGCTGCACGACCTGCTGGCCGCAGCGAACGTATCGCTGAGCGTGCAGGATGTCGCGCAGCTGGATGCCGCCAGCGCCGAATCATGAGACCCGGTAGTGCCGGCCGCTGGCCGGCATGACACAGTCAGGTAGTGCCGGTCGCTGGCCGGCATCGCGCGGTAAAGAAGGAAATAATTCAACAAAATGGTTGCGCGCGACTAAATCGTGGTTTATCGTGCGCACCTCGTTTCAACACCCACTGGAAACTTCCCTTGAACGCGCATTCCGTCGCCATCGCCAAACTGCTGCCATGCCTGCGCATGGACCGGCCGGCGTGTGCGTTCGGCAAGGAAGACCAGCTGACAACGGCCTGATGCCCGCCCTGCGGAGATCGGCCACCCCGATCTCCGAGGCCTGACGACGCCCTCGGAACGCAAGTCCCGGGGGCGTTTTCGTTTGCGTCGGCACAAGGACCCGCGATGCCAGAACTGCACCCCGCGCGGCGACCCGCCGCTCACTGATCCAGGTTTTTCTGCCGTGCCGGAGGATTTTCTCCGCGTGCATGGCAACGCCTGGACATTATCTGCATCGCAACCAAACATTATCGCTCGCCGATAATGTCGGTGGCCTGCACCCTCGACTACCAACGGTCCCGTTTCAACTACGGGCTGGTGCGCGCGGCGTTGCCGTGGCGTATGCCGGAGGTCGCGGACATGCCATCGCCTGGATCGCCTGCTGGAGGCAGGCGCCGGTTCGCCGGCACGCGGTTCGATTCCGCGCGGTTCACCACTGGATAGCTCAGTCGGGTAGAGCAACGGATCCTGATTCCGTCTGTCGTGGGTTCGACTCCCACTCCAACCACATGACCTGTCACGTCATGACTTGAAGCAACACCCGGGGCGCAAGCCCCAGCGGCCATCGTCGCCGTCCACGGTCACTGCCCTCGGGCGGGGCGTGGAAGGCAACGGACCGCACGCCGGGCCTCGGCCCGCCGTCACTGCCAGCCACGTTCCGCCCCGGTGCTGCCTGCCGGGAACGACGATGGCAGCACTGCCGGTGCACCGAAGGCTCCGCGCGCGGACCGTCCGCCGATGGCCGCCCTCTTCCGCTGCCTGCACGTGGTGTGCAGGCGGCCTCGCCACGACCTGATCGACCCGGGTCATGGCGATTCATCTGCAACGGGTCGAACCACCAGAGCCATACAAGGAGAGACTCCCATGTTCTGGACCATCAAGGTCGTGATCGGCGACGGCGAGCGCGGCCTGGTGTATCGCAACCGTCGTTTCCAGCAGATCCTGCTGCCCGGCGTGCACCGCCTGTCGCCGTTCGGCGGCCGCCCGCACGTGGACATCCACACTGCATCGAAGGGCACGGCCTACACCGGCAGCGACCAGGACAGCCTGATCGAGGCACTGGGCGCGCGGTTGGACACGCACTTCGTGCTGGCCAACGTCGGCGCCAGCGAGGTCGGCCTGTTGCTGCGCAACGGCCGCATCGATGAAGTGCTGCCGCCGGGCAGCCACCGCCTGTACTGGCGCGGTTCTGTCGACACCCAGGTGCGCGTGATGGCACTGGGTGACGAGCCGCGCGTCCCGGCGGACGTGCAGCAGCGGCTGGGCCAGCTGGGCGTGCTGCCGCGTGTGGCGGTGATCAGCACCGTGCCGAGCGAGTCGGTGGGCCTGCTGTTCATCGATGGCACGCTGCGGCAGACCCTGGACGCCGGCCTGCACGCGTTCTGGAACTTCAACGGCAACGTGTCGGTGGAGCGTGTGGAGCTGCGTGCGCGTTCGCTGGACGTATCCGGCCAGGAGCTGCTCAGCCGCGACAAGGTGACCCTGCGGGTGAACCTGGCCGCGACCGTGCAGGTGGTCGACCCGGTGCGCGCACACCGCTCGCTCAGCAACGCTGATGAGTTCATCTATCGTCAGCTGCAGTTCGGCCTGCGCCAGGCGATTGCCGCGCGCAGCCTGGACGAGCTGCTGGGTGACAAGGCGGCACTGGACGGTGAGATCGCCGCCCATGTGCAGGCCGCGATCGAGGGCCACGGTGTACGTCTGCTTGGCGTGGGCATCAAGGACGTGATCCTGCCGGGCGAGATGAAGGAGATTCTCAACGGCGTGGTGCTGGCCGAGAAGCAGGCCCAGGCCAGCGTGATCCGCCGCCGCGAGGAGGCCAATGCCACCCGTTCGCAGCTCAACACCGCAAAGCTGATCGAGGACAACCCGGTGTTGATGCGCCTGAAGGAGCTGGAGGCGCTGGAGAAGGTCACCGAGAAGATCGACAAGCTCACCGTGTTCGGCGGCCTGGACGGCGTGCTGAAGCAGCTGGTGACGATCAGGTAGGGGGTCGCGGTGGCGCAGGGACGCGCCGCCGGCCCATCAAGGACATACACGAAGACATGGACACTCAACACAATTATCAATGGCTGCATGCCGAGGGCAGCACGCCGATCAAGGGCTGGGTCAACGGCGTGCCACTGGAGGCGCAGGCGCATGAGCAGCTGCGCAACATCGCCGCGATCCCGTTCGTCGGGCCGTGGGTGGCGGTGATGCCGGACGTGCACCTGGGCAAGGGCGCGACCGTCGGCTCGGTGATCCCGACCCGCGGTGCAATCATCCCGGCGGCGGTCGGCGTCGACATCGGCTGCGGCATGGCGGCCGTGCGCACCACGCTGCGCGCCAACGACCTGCCCGATGACCTGCGGCAGCTGCGCAACAGCATCGAGCGCAGCATCCCGGTCGGCAACGGGCGCGGCGGCGAGCATCAGCGCATGCCCGACAGCATCCATACCCGGCTGGTGCAGTCCGGGCTGGCCGCCGGCCTGGAGAAGATCAAGGACAGGCACCGCAGGATCCGCACCGACAAGCTCGACCGCCAGCTCGGTACGCTGGGTGGCGGCAACCACTTCATCGAACTGTGCCTGGACGAGACGGATACGGTGTGGGTGATGCTGCACAGCGGGTCGCGCGGTACCGGCAACCTGATCGGTACCTACTTCATCGAGAAGGCGCGCGAGGAACTGGCCCGGCGCGTGCTGGGCTTCCACCTGCCGGACAAGGACCTGGCGTTCTTCATGGAAGGCGAGCCGCTGTTCGATGACTACGTCGAAGCCGTGTCGTGGGCACAGGACTACGCCCGGCAGAACCGCGAGGCGATGATGTCGCGCGTGCTGGCCGAGATGCGCCACCGGCTGCCGAAGTTCCAGCTGGCGGCGATGGCAGTGAACTGCCACCACAACTACGTGCAGAAGGAAACGCACCACGGACAGGAGCTGCTGGTGACGCGCAAGGGGGCCGTCAGTGCCCGCGAGGGTGAGCTGGGCA
Source organism: Stenotrophomonas sp. 3diitr2024 (assembly GCF_042136455.1). Classification (NCBI taxonomy): domain Bacteria; kingdom Pseudomonadati; phylum Pseudomonadota; class Gammaproteobacteria; order Lysobacterales; family Lysobacteraceae; genus Stenotrophomonas; species Stenotrophomonas sp. 3diitr2024. The sequence continues at coordinate 318 of NZ_JBHHMJ010000076.1, read as the reverse complement.
TCATTCCCGGCAGCATGGGCACGCGCAGTTACATCGTGCGTGGCAAGGGCAACGCGGACAGCTTCAACAGCTGCAGCCACGGTGCCGGCCGGGTGATGAGCCGTGGCGCCGCGCGCCAGCAGATCACACTGGCCCAGCATCGCGAGGCCACCGCGCATGTGGAATGCCGCAAGGACAGCGGCGTGCTGGACGAGTCACCGGCCGCGTACAAGTCGATCGACGATGTGATGGCCGCGCAGCTGGACCTGGTCGACGTGGTGCACACGCTGCGCCAGGTGTTGTGCGTGAAGGGGTAATGGAGCGGTGCCGGCCAAGGCC
>NZ_JBHHMJ010000069.1:0-2022 GCF_042136455.1 Stenotrophomonas sp. 3diitr2024 | reverse complement strand
GTTGCCGGCCAGCGGCCGGCACTACCGGGTGCAGTAGATCCACGCCATGCGTGGATGGATTCCTGGCTGGGGTCAGAGCCCTTTCCGTGGGAAAGGGATCTGACCCCGGGGCATTACGCGAAGCTATCGGTGGCGCGCACCAGCGCGTCCACGTTCTCGGCCTCGAACGCCGAATGGCCCGAGGCCGGGGTGATTTCCAGCTTCGCCTTCGGCCACACCTTGGTCAGGTCCCAGGCGTTGGCCAGCGGGCAGACCACGTCGTAGCGGCCGTGCACGATCACGCCCGGAATGTCGGTGATGCGGTGTGCGTCGCGCAGCAGCTGATCTTCCACCTCGAAGAAGCCGCCGTTGACGAAGTAGTGGTTCTCGATGCGGGCAAACGCCAGCGCGAAATGCGGGTCTTCGTGGCTGTTGATGAAGTCATCATCGACGTGCAGGAAGCTGGTCGCGCCTTCCCAAACCGCCCACGCCTTGGCCGCTTCCAGGCGGGTGGTCTCGTCTTCGCTGGTCAGGCGGCGGTGGAAGGCCGAGATAAGGTCATGACGCTCCACCAGCGGAATCGGCTTGAGGTAGTGCTCCCACGCATCCGGGAACAGGCGGTTGGCGCCTTCCTGGTAGAACCATTCCAGCTCCCAGCGACGCAGCATGAAGATGCCGCGCAGGACCAGTTCGGTCACGCGCTGCGGATGGGTCTCGGCATAGGCCAGCGCCAGGGTCGAGCCCCAGCTGCCACCGAACACCTGCCAGCGATCGACCTTCAGGTGCTCGCGCAGCTTCTCGATATCGGCGACGAGGTCCCAGGTGGTGTTGTCCACCAGGTCCGCGTGCGGGGTGGAACGGCCGGCACCGCGCTGATCGAACAGGATGATGCGGTACTTGGACGGATCGTGGAACTGGCGCATCTTGTCGCTGCAGCCGCCACCCGGGCCACCATGCAGCATCACCACCGGCTTGCCTTCCGGGTTGCCGCACTGTTCGAAGTACAGCGTGTGGCGGTCGTCGACCTTCAGGGTGCCGACGTCGTAGGGGGTGATGGCGGGGTACAGCGTACGCATGCTTGCAGCTCCAGGGTGATGCCCTGCCGGGGCAGGAGAACCTCCATTCTAGGCCGGACGCCGGCCCAGGGTGATGCGGTCGCGCTGCTCCAGGTCCTGCACGGTCTGCACCTCGGCAAATCCCGTCGCCTCGAACAGTGCCCGGATCGCCGCGCCCTGGTCCCAACCGTGCTCGATCAGCAACCAACCGCCGGGCCGCAGGTGGGCTTGGCCACCATCGACGATGCGGCGGATGTCATCCAGGCCGTCCATGCCCGAGGCCAGCGCGGTAGACGGTTCGAAGCGCAGGTCGCCCTGTTCCAGGTGCGGGTCGTTGCTGGCGATGTACGGCGGATTGCTGGCGATCAGGTCGAAGCGCACGCCCTGCAGCGGCGCATACCAGTCGTGCCCGCCCTCGGCGAAACGGACGTTGTCCAGTTCATGGCGGGCCGCATTGCGCGCGGCCACGGCCAGCGCGCCCGGGCTGGCATCGGTGGCCAGCACCTGTGCCCGGGGCCGTTCGCTGGCCAGTGCCAGTGCGATCGCACCGCTGCCGGTACCGAGGTCGGCCAGCTGCAACGCCTGGTCCGGCGGCAGTCGCTCCAGCGCCAACTCGACCAGCAGCTCGGTTTCCGGGCGCGGGATCAGCGTGGCCGGGTCGACCTCCAGGTCCAGCGTCCAGAAACCGCGGCGCCCGGTCAGGTAGGCAACCGGCTCACCGGCCACACGGCGGGCCAGCAAAGCTTCGAAGGCGGCCTGGTCATTGGCGGCCAGCGGATCGGTGGCATGGGCGAACAGCCAGCTGCGCGGGCGCTCCAGTACATGCAGCAGCAGCAGTTCGGCTTCGTGGCGGGCATCGACACCGCCCAAGCGGGCACTGGCGTCAGCTACGACCTGACGCAGGGTGGGTTCGGGTTGGAAAGACATGCCTCAATTGTAGGGCCGAGCCGATGCTCGGCTGCTGCTGGAACAGCCGAGCATCGGCTCG
>NZ_JBHHMJ010000066.1:0-327 GCF_042136455.1 Stenotrophomonas sp. 3diitr2024 | reverse complement strand
GCGGCCATCGACCAGGGTCACGCGACCGGCGGCCAGTGGGCCGGCCAGCGCCTGTTCCAGGGTCTGCAGGCGCTTGGCTTCGGCCTGGCGCTGCTTCATTTCCTGGTCCAGCCGCTGCTGCACGTCCGCCGGGACGCGCGGCTCGTCACCCAGTGCCATCACGCGCACCTGGGTGTCGACAGAACCGCGCCAGTACAGGCGGTGGCTGCCCGGCGGCAGCTTGCCTATCGGGACTTTCCCCGCAAACGCGTCAGCGCCGGACGCTACCGCGATGGAAATTGACCCGGAAGCTTGCGCCGCCTCCCGCAGCCTCACCGACACTGACCG
>NZ_JBHHMJ010000059.1:0-309 GCF_042136455.1 Stenotrophomonas sp. 3diitr2024 | reverse complement strand
GGCGATGGCGGTGTAGCTGTCGAACAGTTCGAAGCCTTCGATGAACACCGCATCGTCATGCGCAATCCAGTCCTTCCACTGCGCACGCGAGGTGGCATCGGTCGGTGCGGTGACCAGCCAGTTCCTCAATGGCGTGTTCGTCGAGCGTGGCACCTTCCCGACCACCAGCCCGGCCGCGCAGGCGCTGGGCGCCTCGCCGTTGACGACTTCCGGTGATACCGCGCTGATCTCGCCCGGGAACGGCTGGCCGTTGCCGCCGGTCAGCTGGGCCGGCATGCCGATCGCCAGGTCGCGGGCGAAGCTCTCCGG
>NZ_JBHHMJ010000057.1:0-322 GCF_042136455.1 Stenotrophomonas sp. 3diitr2024 | reverse complement strand
GTACTTCTGCATGTTGCCCTTGGGCATGAACGACCACTTCAGGCCGGTCGGGAAGCCGGCGCCACCGCGGCCGCGCAGGCCCGAGGCCTTGACCATCTCGATGACCTGCTCCGGCGGGGTTTCGCCGGAGCGATCCGGTTCAGGCTCAGGCCTTGCTGTCGAGATGGCGCTGGTGCGCCTCGATCAGGATCTGCTTGGCCTCAGCGGCGCCACCCGCCAGCGCCTGGCACAGCGCATCGTCGGCACCGTCGCCGGACTGGTGCTGACCTGGGCACTGCTGCAGCTGTTCCCGCAGCTGCACGTGCAGTTGCTGATCGCCCTG
>NZ_JBHHMJ010000056.1:0-7388 GCF_042136455.1 Stenotrophomonas sp. 3diitr2024 | reverse complement strand
TGAGCCGCATGGATGCGGCGACCGAGCTTACATGGACGTACTTGCAGCGTCCCCCGCACCCGGACCCGCCCCGCCATCCCTCAGGAAGCCCGCCGTTGCTGTTGCTGTTGCCGTTGCTCTGGCTTCGGCAGGTGCAGGGCCGCAAGCCCTGCCGACCCACCCTATTCCTCGACCGGGAAATCCTCGATCGGCTTCAGCACATCGTAGTGCTCGCGATGCAGCTTGCCCTTCAGCTTCGGCAGCTCCGGCAACGGTGCGTCCACCCGCGTGTCCGGCAACCGGTCCAGCAGGTTGCGCACCAGCGTCAGCCGCCCCAGCCGCTGGTCGTTGAAGTCCACCAGCGTCCACGGCGCCGCCTCGCGATGCGTCGCGCGCAGCATCGCCTCGCGTGCCTCGGTGTACGCGCTGTACTTGCTGCGCGATTTCAGGTCGACCGGTGAGAGCTTCCAGCCCTTCAGCGGATCGAGATGGCGTTCGGCGAAGCGCTTTTCCTGTTGCTCCTGGTCCACGCACAACCAGTACTTGAACAGCAGGATGCCGTCGTCCACCAGCAGCTGTTCGAACACCGGCGCCTGGCGCAGGAACTGCTGGTATTCGGTTTCGCTGCAATAACCCATCACCCGTTCAACACCGGCACGGTTGTACCAGCTGCGGTCCATCAGCACGATCTCGCCGGCGGCGGGAAGATGCGCGGCGTAACGCTGGAAGTACCACTGCGTGGCTTCACGGTCGGTGGGCTTGGGCAGCGCCACCACCCGGCATTGGCGCGGGTTGAGATGCTGGCTGATGGCCTGGATCGCGCCGCCCTTGCCGGCTGTATCGCGGCCTTCGAACAGCACCAGCAGGCGTTGCCCGCTGTACTGCACCCAGCGCGCCATTGCAGTCAGTTCCAGCTGCAGCGGCAGCAGCAGTTCGTCGTAGTCCTTGCGCTTGAGCTTGGCCATCGTCACACCACGCGGGGAGGAAGCCGGAGCGTAGCGCACGGGTTGCTCAGGGGGTGTCGACGCCCTGCCAGCCCTGCTCGCCCGCCAGCGTCTGCAGCAGGGCGGAAAGGTCATGGGCAAAACCTGCCATGTCGAATACACCACGGTCTTCGCGTGCCTGCGCCAGTTCGGCACGCAACGCTGCCAGCGCCACCGGGTCGTTGCCCAGCGCGCTGGCGGTGGCGATGAACGCCTCATCGTCGGCAACGTTCATCCGCGAGAGACCCAGATGATGGTTGAGGCTGCCGGCCACGCGCGCGGCGAAGGTATCGCCCGGGCAGGTCAATACCGGGCAGCCGGCCCAAAGCGCGTCGGACGCGGTGGTATGCGCGTTGTACGGATGCGTGTCCAGGAACAGGTCGGCCAGCTGATAGCGGGCCAGATACTGCGGATGCGGCAGTTTGGCCATGAACACCAGCCGCGTTGGATCCAGGCCTGCGGCCTGCGCGGCCGCACGCAGGCGCGCATCGGCCTTGCCGGGCCCGGACAGCAGCCACAGCACGCTGCCGGGCACGGCCTGCAGCACCGCGAAGGCGCGGCCCATGCTGCGCGGATTGAGCTTGTAGCTGTTGTTGAAGCAGCAGAACACCACGCCGTGTTCGGGCAGGCCGCACTCCGCGCGGGACGGTGCCGGCTCCAGTACGCGGGTGTTGTCCGAGGGCTGGAAGGCACGTGGCAGGCGCAGGACGCGTTCGCTGAAGTGAGGTTCCAGCGATGCCGGCAGCACGAATTCGTCGGCGACCACGGCATCCAGCCAGCGCGCACCCGATGTGCCGGGGTAGGCCAGCCAGTTCAGCTGCAACGGGGCCGGGCGCATGGCCAGCACTTCGGGCGTGCCGCCGCCCCCCCAGCCGCGCAGGTCGAACAGCAGGTCGATGCCCTGTGCACGGATGCGGGCCGCGATGTCGGCATGCCGCAGTGCGGCCACGTCATGCAGGCGGGCCGCAGCCTGCAGGCGTTCGCGGATGCGGCTGCCATCGGCGCGGTTCAGCGCGAACAGGTGCAGCTGCAGCGCCGGGTCATGGCGCAGGTGTTCGAGCAGGGCCACGGTCAGCAGCCCGGTGGGATGCGCGCCGAAGCCATTGGAGAGGAAGCCGACGCGCAACGCGCCGTGCTCGCGAACCTTCACTGCAGGAAGGGGGCGCACCGCCGACGCAACGACCGCCGCGCGTGCGCGCGCACAGGCCAACTGCTCCGCAGCGCTTACGTCTTCACTGAGGAAGGCGAAGGGTTCCACTGCACCCTGCCCGGAAGCGAGCGCGGCACGTACCTGCGCAGCCAGCGTGTCCACGTCCTGCCAGTCACACAGGCGGCGCTGCCAGGCCAGGCGCTGGGCCGCGATGTAGGGTTCGCCCGGCATCAGCGCGTGCGCGCGGCGATAGGCCGCTGCTGCGCCTTCGGCATCATCGGCATCTTCCAGCGCATGGCCCAGCCACAGCGCGATGCCCGGGTGCTGCGGGGCCAATGCCGAGGCCTGGCCGAGCAGCTTCGCCGCGTCGGTGTGCGCGCCGGCCATCCACGCCACGCGGCCCAGCCGCGCCAGCGCTTCGGGGTGGTTCGGGCGCAGTTGCAGGGCGTGTCGTGCGGCCTGCTCGCCGGCAGCGATGTCGCCGGCTTCCAGTTCCAGGTCGGCCAGCATCACCCAGGCGACGAAGTCGCCGGGCTGGCGTGCGATCGCCTGCTGCAGGTGCTGCCGCTGCTGCCAGGCCGTCATCGTGCTCAGCCCGCCGACAGCTGGGCCAGGGCGTCGACCTGGTGTTCGTGGCTGAGCCGCTGCAGCAGCGGGTCGAGGTCACCGGCCAGGATGTTGGGCAGGTCGTACAACGTCAGGCCTTCCACGCGGTGGTCGGTGATCCGGCCCTGCGGGAAGTTGTAGGTGCGGATGCGCTGGCTGCGATCGCCGCTGCCGACCTGCAGGCGCCGCGATTCGGCCTGTGCCGCGTCCTGGCGCTGGCGCTCGGCATCGAGCAGCTGCGCCTTCAGGCGCTTCATCGCCTTGTCGCGGTTGGCGTGCTGGCTGCGCTCGGTCTGGCACTCCACCACCACGCCGGTTGGCACATGGGTGATGCGGATCGCGGACTCGGTCTTGTTGACGTGCTGGCCACCGGCGCCGGACGAGCGGAACGTATCCACCTTCAGGTCGGCCGGATTGATGACGATGTCATCGACTTCGTCGGCCTCGGGAATGATCGCCACGGTGGCGGCCGAGGTATGGATGCGGCCCTGCGATTCGGTGGCCGGCACGCGCTGCACGCGGTGCGTGCCCGATTCGAACTTCAGGCGCGAGAACGCACCCCGGCCGACCACACGTGCCACCACTTCCTTGTAGCCGCCATGCTCGCCGGGGTTGTCCGATTCGATCTCGACCTTCCAGCCCTGGCGTTCGGCATAGCGGGCGTACATGCGGAACAGGTCGCCGGCGAAGATCGCGGCTTCGTCGCCGCCGGTGCCGGCGCGTACTTCAAGGAACAGGTTGCCTTCGTCGCGCGGATCGCGCGGCACCAGCAACAGGGCCAGTTCCTGTTCCAGCTCCTGCAGGCGCGCCTGGGCGGCGGCGATTTCCTCGTCGGCCAGCTCGCGCAGGTCGGGGTCGGCGCGCATGCCTTCGGCGGCGGCCAGGTCGGCCTTGGCACGGGCTTCATCGGCCAGTGCAGTGGCGACCGGTTCAAGTTGGGCGAATTCGCGCGAAAGGTCGCGGAAACGGGTGTTGTCGGCGACCACGTCGGGTTCGGCGAGCAGGCGTTCCAGTTCTTCGCGGCGCTCGGCCAGCGCTTCCAGCTTACGGCGCAGGGTCGGCGTCATCGGGTCTCACGGGTGGGTGGCGGTAGCCCGGCGTGGCCGGGAACAGGCGCTCGGCGGCGCGGGTCAGGTCGGCATCGCCACTCAGCGCGGCGGCGCGCAGTGCGGCGGTCGGCGGGTGCAGCAGGCGGTTGGTCAGGCCGTGGGCCAGCAGTTCCAGCACTTCGTCGGCGGGCTTGCCGTTAGCCAGCTGCTGGCGTGCGCGCTCCAGCAACTCGGCGCGGGTGGCCTCGCCGAACGCACGCAGCTGCCGCAAAGGCGCCTGATGGGCACTGGCCTGCTGGGTCTCGACGTAACGCGATACCTGCAGGTCGATGATCGCCTCGGCTTCGGCGGCGGCCTCGCGGCGGCCACGACGGTTGTCTTCCACCGCGCGTTCCAGGTCATCGACGGTGTAGAGGAAGGCATCGTTGAGCGTGCCGACCTCGGCTTCGATGTCGCGCGGAACGGCCAGGTCGAACAGCAGCATCGGCTTGTGCCGGCGTGCACGCAGGGCCTTGGCCACCATCTCGCGATGGATCACCGGCTCGCGCGCGGCGGTGGCCGAGAACACCACGTCGGCCTCGCCCAGGTGGCGGTCCAGTTCGGTCAGCGGCAGGGCCACGCCGCCATGGCGGCTGGCCAGTTCCTGCGCGTGGGCCAGGGTGCGGTTGGCGATCAGCAGCCGCCGCACCTTGCCTTCGCTCAGGTGCCGTGCAGCCAGCTCGATGGTCTCGCCGGCCCCGACCAGCAGCACGGTGGAGTCGTCCAGCCGGGCGAACGCGTTCTGCGCCAGGCGCACCGCGGCCGACGCCACCGATACCGGGTTGGCACCGACCTGGGTATCGGTGCGCGCCCGCTTGGCCACCGAGAAGGTCTGCTGGAACAGGCGGTCCAGGCGCTGGCCGAGCAGGCCATGGTCGCGCGCGGTCGACCAGGCGTCCTTCACCTGGCCGAGGATCTGCGGTTCGCCCAGCACCATCGAGTCCAGTCCGGTGGCGACCCGGAACAGGTGGCGCACGGCCTCGGCATCGGCATGCTGGTACAGATAGCCCTGCAGGTCGCCGGCCTGGCTGCGCAGCCACTGGTCCAGCGCCTGTGCCGACTCGGCCACGGCGTACAGCTCGGTGCGGTTGCAGGTGGACAGCAGGACCGCCTCGGCGATCTGCGGGGTATCGCGCAGCGAGCCCAGCGCACGCGGCAACGCCTCACCGGCGAAGGCCGCGCGCTCGCGCAGCTCTACCGGTGCGGTCTGGTGATTCAGTCCGAGCACCCACAGGGTCATTGTTCAGTTGCTTGCGATAAGCTGCTGGCCATTGGACGACATTTTAAGGCCCCGATGCCGACGATGCCCGCATTGATTCGCATCCCCAGTGTTCTGCTGCTGTCCCTGGCCTGCGCCCAGGCCCTGGCGGCGGTGCCGGCCAAGGTCCCCGTGCGGGCCGCGGCCACCGGGGAACTGGCGCTGGAGCCGGTGATGGCCGGTGAGTTCGCCCTGCAGGCCGGCAAGCTGGCCGAGGCCGCGCGCTGGTACCTGCAGGCCGCGCAGCAGACCGACGGCGACGCTGGCCTGGCCGAGCGCGCGACCCGTATCTCCATGCTTGCCAATGATGACGCCAGCGCCGCCAAGGGCCTGGCCCTGTGGCAGCAGCGCGCCCCACGTTCGTTGACCATGCGCAGCGCCGCCGGTGCACTGGCCATGCGCCAGGGCGATGTGAAGGCCGCCCGCACTGAATTGCAGGCGCTGCTGGCCGACCCCGACGAGCGCGGCTGGAAGTTCGCCCTGGCCGCGCTGATCGGCGGTGGCCGCGACCCGGCGGTGCCGGCGCAGGTGCTCGGCGAGCTGGTCGATGCCAATGCGATTCCGCCGAAGATCGAGGCCTGGCAGGAGTTCGGCCGCCTCGCCCTGCGCATGGACAAGCCCGACCTGGCGCGGCGCATGATCGATGAAGTGGTCAGGCGCTTCCCCGAAGAACCGCGCGTAGCGTTGCTGCGTGCCAGCCAGCTGCAGCAGGCCGGCGAGACCGACAAGGCCTTGTCGCTGCTGCACGACGTCGAGCCGAAGACACGGCAGGACCCCGAGCTGCGCAATGCGGTGGCCATCGCCTACGACAGCCTGGGGCAACCGGCTGCGGCCGAGCGCGTACTGGCATTCGGCCCGCAGGATGTGCAGACCTGGGGCATGCGCGCTTCACTGTTGGCCAAGCAGGGCGACAAGGCGGCGCTGTCCAACCTCTACAACGAACTGTCGCGGCAGGCGGCCAAGCCGGACCCCGCACAGCGCCTGTTGCTGGGCAAGATCGCCGAATACCTGAAGCGCTATCCCGAGGCGGTGCAGTGGTACCACAGTGTGCCCGGCGGTGATGAGCTGAGCGAGGCGCGCCTGCGTGCGGCCAACGCCCAGGCCCTGGCCGGACGGCTGCCGCAGGCACTGGATGAGGTACACGCGATCCAGTCCGACGCGGTGGTCGATGATGATGTGCGCCGTGACGCGTATCTGCTGGAGGCCGAGCTGCGCCAGCGCGGCGATGACAGTGCTGGCGAGCTGGATGCGCTGGCCCGCGGCCTGGCCGCCTACCCGGATGACAATGGCCTGCTGTACGCCCGCGCGCTCACCTGGGAGCGTCGTGACGATATTCCGCGCGCCGAGGCCGACCTGCGCAAGATCCTGGTGACCGACCCGGAAAACGTGCCGGCCCTGAATGCCTTGGGCTACACCCTGGCTGACCGTACCGGGCGCCTGCAGGAGGCGCTGGAGCTGATCGACCGCGCCCGCGTCGCCGAGCCGGACAACGCCGCCATCGTCGACAGCTATGGCTGGGTGCTGTATCGCCTGGGCCGCAAGGACGAAGCGCTGGTGCAGCTGCGCCGGGCCTGGACCCTGGCCAAGGACCCGGAGATCGCCGCCCATGTCGGCGAGGTGCTGTGGGTGCTGGGCAAGCATGACGAGGCCCGCCACTTCTTCGACGAAGCGGCCAAGCTCGACCCTGAAAACCGCGCGCTGCTGCGCGCCCGCGAGAAATTCAATCCATGAGTGTTTCCCTGATCCGGCCGCTGCTGTTGGCGGCTGCGACCCTGGCGGTGACCGCCTGTACCAGCGTGGGCACGCAGAAGACCCCGCCACCGGCGGTGGTCGAGACGGTCTCGGCCGAAGCGGCGCAGGCCGAAGCGGCGCGCGTGGCCGCCCTGCATGCACAGCCGGACTGGGCCTTCCAGGGCCGGGTCGCGGTCAGCAAGGGCAAGGACGGCGGCAGCGGTCGCATCGACTGGAAGCAGCAAGGCCGCCGCTACGTGGTGGAGTTGAGCGCGCCGGTGACCCGGCAGAGCTGGAAGCTGACCGGTGACACCCATTCCGAAGCTGGCCGCCTGGAAGGACTGGCAGGCGGTCCGCGCGACGGCGAGGACGCCCAGCAGCTGTTGCTGGAAGCGACCGGCTGGGACATTCCGGTCAACCAGTTGCCGGAGTGGATCCGTGGCCTGGTGGCCGGCGACGCCGCCGGCGCCGAGACGGTCGAACGCGACGGCGAAGGCCGGCCCCGCCGCATGCAGCAGATGGGCTGGCAGGTACAGTACCTGGACTGGTACCCGGCCGACGCCGGACGGGGGGGGGGGGGGGGGGGGGGGGGG
>NZ_JBHHMJ010000042.1:0-371 GCF_042136455.1 Stenotrophomonas sp. 3diitr2024 | reverse complement strand
CACCGCCGACGTTTACTCGGCCTGGGTGCCGGGCAATGTCGGCGGCGAATCGGAGACGCTGATCGGCAAGTGGTTTGCCCGCAGCGGCAAGCGCGACAAGGTGGTGCTGGCGACCAAGGTGGCCAAGTGGGCCGAACGCCTGGTCGGCAGCAGCATCCATCGCTTCCATGCCAACCCGGACCGCATCCGCGCCATCCTCAATGGCCTGCAGGCCAGCCACAACGGCAAGGTACAGATCGGCCCGGTGAAGGACTACGAGTGCCTGTGCGGCAAGTACAAGCGCATGAAGCACCGCGGCGTGGTCTGCGAAAAGTGCGGTACCGAAGTGACCCTGGCCAAGGTGCGCCGCGAGCGCATGGGCCACATCGACC
>NZ_JBHHMJ010000032.1:0-13754 GCF_042136455.1 Stenotrophomonas sp. 3diitr2024 | reverse complement strand
CCGGCCCTGCCCCGCAGCGGTAATCAAGACGCCGCGGGGCAACGCTTTCGATTTAGAACTCCGCCGCCACCGTCATGAACAGCTGCCGCGGTGCGCTCGCATGGATCGCATAGCGCGTGCCCTTCGGATCGGTCGGTGCGAACGAGCTCAGCTGGCCGGCGTAGCGCTTGTTGGTCAGGTTGGTCGCATTCAACGACACCCGAACGTTGCGCAGGCCCAGGCCCGGGCCGAAGTCGTAGCCTGCACCGGCGTCGAAGGTGGTCACGCCCGGCACCGACTGGTCGTTGGTGTAGGTGTAGTAGCGCTTGCCGGTGTACTTGGCACGCAGGCTGGCGAAGAAGCCATCGCGGTTCCAGCTGATCTCGCTGGAGGCCATGCGCTGCGGCGTATCCACCGTGATCTTGCCGGCCACCGGCACGATCGCGCCGCCCGAGGTGTAGTCATCCTCGTAGGTGGTCTTGTTCCAGGACAGCGCGTTGTACCACTGCAGGCCGTCGATCGGCTTGAGGATGAAGGTCAGTTCCGCGCCGTGGCTCTTCACCGAACCGACATTGATGAAGCGCGTTACGCACTCCGGACGCGTGCCGACTTCGATGCTGGAACACGGGTTCAGCGACAGCAGGCGGTTGTCGAACTTCACGTTGTAGGCCGCGATCGAGGCCTGGTACTTCTCGCCGAAGGTACGGAAGCCGGCTTCCAGGCTCTTGGACTTCTCCGGCTCCAGGCCGGCGCTGGCTGCGAACGATTCCGGCGACACCTGCAACGGGCCACCGCTGCCGCCACCGACGAAGGCGGCGATGTTCTCGGCGTACGAGGCGAACAGTTCATTGTTGGCGTTGAGCTTGAAGCCCAGGCCCACCTGCGGCAGCACCGACTTCTTGGCGGTCAGCGTGCCCGAAGCGATGCTGGTTTCCACGCCCGGCTGGGCGGTGGCGCGCATGCGGGTGTTCGGGCTCTTGATGCCCACGTCCACGGTCAGGCGCTGGTCGAGGAAGCGCATGCGGTCCTGCACGTAGAACTGGCGCGTGCGGATGTCGAAATCCTGGTTGAACAGCAGGCGGTCCGGGTTCTTCAGGTACAGGTCGTCCAGGAACGGGCCGCTGATGTAGTAGAAGTTGCGCGACACGTTATGGTCGTTCTGCTCGTACCACAGGCCGGCCTCCAGTTCGTGGATGCCCACCGTCCACGACAGCGCGGCGGTCACACCATCGCGGTTGATCGTGTAGTTGGTGCTGCGGATCGAAATCGGCAGCATCCTGTCGGTGCCCGGGTAGGACGGCTGGCCCGGTGCCCACCAGTGGCCCTGGCCACGGTTGTCGTGGTGGTAGGCCAGCAACTTCAGGCGACCCTGCTCGCCCAGGCGCAGGTCGGCATCGACCGAATAGAGGTTGTCGTCGCGAAGTGCACGGCTCTGGTAGTACGCATCGTCGATGCTGTTGACGCCGCCGCTGAACCTGCAGCGCGCCTTGTTGTAGGTGCCCGGCGCGCAGTACGCAGCAGCGACGGCGCGGTCCCAGTCCGGTGCGTAGATGTTCCAGTCATAGCCCAGGCCGCGGGCCAGCATGTCCTTGGACAGGTAGGCGTAGTTGGCCTGGCTGGCGCGCGAGGTCGCCACGAACGCGCCGAAAAGGTGGTCGCCGATATTCCACACGGCCTTGGCGTTGAACTGGCGGGTGGTCTGGTTCTGGTACGGCGCGGCCCACATGTCCTGGTCCTGGTGCACGCCGGACACATAGGCCGAGAAGCCGTTGAGGTCGCCGGTGTCCACGCGCAGGTAGCCACGGCGCTGGTTGTTGTCGCCGACGGTGACGCTGGCGCGGCCACCGAATTCAGCGGACGGGTCCATCGAGAAATACTGGATGGTGCCGCCCAGGTTGCTGGTCGAAGCCACGCCCAGCGAACCGATGCCCTGCGACAGCTCGGCACCGGCCAGGTTCTCGGCAATGATCGCGCGGGCGATGCTCAGGCCGTTGTAGTTGCCGTAGCTGTTGTCACCCAGCGGAATGCCGTCCAGCGTATAGCCGAGGCGGCTCTTGTCGAAGCCACGCAGGCTGATGGTCTGCGATTCCTCATTGGCACCGAAGGCATCGTTGGACTGCACCGACACGCCCGGCAGGCGGTCGAGGATCTTCTGGCCACTGGTACCCGGCGGCAGCACCTGCTTGTCGACGGTGGTGATGCGCTGCACCTGGCGGGTCTCGCCCTGGCCGATCACGGAGACGGTGTCCAGCGTCTGCGCGCTCAGCGCGGCATCGGTGCTGGCGCCGGTATCGGCGGCGGTGGCGGCATGGGCGCTGGCGGCGGCGGAGAGCGCGATCGCCACGGCGATCGTCAGGTGTCGGGTCTGCATGGTGGTCCGTTGCATGGGGGGTGGTCACCGGCACGCGTGCGCGGTGCATGGCCACTATGCGAACGGAACATGAAACCTTCTTTACGAAAAACCAACGAACGACGCAGGCCCCCGTGCGTGTCCTGCTACCCGATAGAAAAGGGGCCGGATCCCCCTCGCGAACGACGGTTCACCGGCCCCGCGCACTCCGTGGGGGAGGGCTCAACCCATGTACAGGCCACCGTTGACCGGATAGTCGGCACCGGTCACGTACGAGGCTTCATCCGAGGCCAGCCACGCGCACAGGCCGGCCACTTCCTCGGGGCGGCCGAGGCGGCGCACCGGCACCGATGCGGCCAGCCGATCCAGTACATCCGGCGGGAAGCTGCTGATCGCCTGGCTGGCGATGTAACCCGGCGACAGCGTGTTGACGGTAACGCCGCGCGAGGCCACTTCGGCGGCCAGTGCACGGCTGAAACCGTGCATCGCGGCCTTGGCGGTGGCGTAGTTCACCTGGCCGATCTGGCCCTTGTGGGCGCTGACCGAACCGATGTTGATGATGCGGCCCCAGCCACGCGTGGCCATCCCATCGACCACCTGCTTGGTCAGGTTGAACAGCGCATTGAGGTTGGAGGCGATCACCGCATTCCAGTCTTCCACCGTCATCTGCCGGAACAGCAGGTCGCGGCTGCCGCCGGAGTTGTTGACCAGCACGTCCACTTCACCGACTTCTGCGCGGACCTTGGCGAACGCGGCGCTGGTCGAGGCCCAGTCGGTGGCGTTGCCTTCGGAGGCGATGAAGTCGAAGCCCTGTTCGCGCTGCTCGCGCAGCCAGTTGGCCTTGCGCGGCGAGTTCGGCGCGCAGCCGGCAACCACGGTGTGGCCGCTGCGGGCCAGGCTCTGGCAGATGGCAGTGCCGACACTGCCCATTCCACTGGTGACGTAAGCGATTCGAAGCGTCATTGCAGAAGGCTCCTTGGCAAAGGGTCAGGCGGCGAGGGGGTAAAGGCCGAACAGCAGGCTGCCGATCATCAGCAGCATCGAGATGGCGATGGCCCACTTCAGGGTGAACTTCTGGTGGTCGGCGAATTCGACCTTGGCCAGACCCACCAGCAGGTAGGTGGAGGGCACCAGCGGGCTGAGCAGGTGCACCGGCTGGCCGGCCAGCGAGGCGCGCGCCATTTCCACCGGGGTGATGCCGTAGTTGCCGGCGGCTTCGGACAGGATCGGCAGCACGCCGAAGTAGAACGCGTCGTTGGACATGAAGAAGGTGAACGGCATCGACGCCACGGCGGTGATCACCGCCAGGTACGGGCCCCACGACTCCGGAATCACCGCCAGAAAGCTGTGCGACATCGCTTCGACCATGCCGGTGTTGTTGAGGATGCCGGTGAAGATGCCCGCAGCGAAGATCAGCGACACCACCGACAGCACGTTGCCGGCATGGTTGACCACGCGGCGGCGCTGTTCGGCCAGGTTCGGGTAGTTGATCACCAGTGCGATGGCGAAGCCGACCATGAACAGCACCGGCATCGGCAGCACGCCGATGATCAGCGCGGTCATCAGCGCCACGGTCAGGGCCAGGTTGACCCACAGCAGCTTCGGACGCTTGATGTCCTCGGCGTCTTCCACGGTCGGCAGCGGATTGCTGTCATCGGACACGCTGTTGTCCATCCAGCTGCCGCCCTTGGGCAGGGTCACCACGCCGAGGCGACGGCGTTCCTTCAGGCCCAGGTACCAGGCCAGCAGCAGCACGCCGGCACAGGCGATCACCATCGACGGGATCAGCGGCACGAACACATCGGCCGGGTCCACGTGCAGCGCGGTGGCCGCGCGTGCGGTCGGGCCGCCCCACGGGGTCAGGTTCATCACGCCGCCGGCCAGGATGGTCACGCAGGTCATGTTCAGCGCGTTCATGCCGAGGCGCTGGTACAGCGGCAGCATCGCCGAGACGGTGATCATGTAGGTGGTCGAACCGTCGCCATCGAGCGAGATCAGCATCGCCAGCACCGCAGTGCCAAGCACGATCTTCATCGGGTCGCCCTTGACGAAGCGCAGGATCACCCTTACGAGCGGATCGAACAGGCCGGCGTCGATCATCACCCCGAAGTAGAGGATGGCGAACATCAGCATCACGCCGGTCGGCGCGATCTTCTTGATGCCCTCCAGCATCATCTCGTCGATGCCGGCACCGAAGCCGCCGATCAGCGCGAACAGGATGGGAATGGTGATCAGGGCCACCAGCGGCGACAACCGCTTGCTCATGATCAAGTACATGAATGTAATGACCATGCCAAAGCCGAGGATGCTCAGCATCATCTGCGGACTCCTTGCGAAAACAGGATGTGGGGGAGTGGAAGGGGGCCGGGTGGTTTGCCCGGCACAGCTGGCTTAGAAGTCGTACTGCAGGCGGCCGGTGACCGCGCGCGTGCGGTCCACCGTGACCCCGGCCAGGCGGTCGCGGTTGCGGCTTTCGATCACGTTGAGCATGAAGCGCAGGTTGTCGCGCAGGTACCAGTTGCCACCCAGCGTCCAGGCTTCGGTGCTGCCACGGCGCAGGTCCGGCGCGCCATCGAGGTGCTGCGCGCCCCACATCTGGTCGTAACGCAGCGCCACTTCGAAGGCCCCAGCCTTGTGGCGGATGTCCTTGACCCGTGCGAAGCGGCCGGTCTTGCGGTCGTAGGCACGGCTTTCGCCGGTGACGAACCAGCTGAGCATGGCGTAGGCCGCCATCACGTCGCCGCGTTGGGCGCCATCATCGAAGGTGGCGCCACTGAACTCGCCCTGCCATGACAGCGGGCCGCGCACCTGCGCGTATTCCAGCGACCACTTGTTGACGTCGGTATCGCGGCCGGCGGAGAAGTCGACCAGGGTCAGGCGGCTGTTGTCGGACAGGTGGCCGGCCGGGCGCGGACGGATGCGCAGGCCGGGCACGCCGTTGGCACCCGGGTTGTCGTAGGCCTCGCGGGCCAGCGACAGCCCCAGGTGCAGCACGTCACCGTCGCTGGGCGTGGGTGCCCAGGTGACGCGACCACCCGCCGCGCGGCCCTTCACCTGCCAGGCGTCGATGCTCTCCAGGCTGTAGAGGCTGGCCGCCCAGGTGAAATCCCCCGGGTTGGCCTGCCAGGACGCACCCAGCCGGTACAGCGGCGCCAGCGTGGTGCCGGCGTTGCCGCGCTCCAGGAAGCTGCCGTAGTTGGAGCTGGTACGGTCATCCAGCGAGAAGTACTGCTTGAACTGGCCGACGGTCAGCTTGCCGGCCTCGCCGAAGCTGCGTGCCAGGTAGACATCCTTGGCCTCGACGCGGTCGCCGGAGAAGTCGGCTTCCAGCTTGTAGTCGACCACGAAGAATTTGCCGGACACGTCCAGCCAGGCGCGACGGATCTCGGTGTCGTCCTTGTTCGGGGTGCCGCGGTTGTCGTTGTCGAAGGTGGCGAAGTCCAGGTGCAGGCGGCCACCGAGGGTGGCGGTGACCGGGCGGTTGTCTTCGGCAGCGAAGGCCGGCGCCGACAGGGCAGCCAGCGCCATCATGGCGGCAGGACGCCGCCAGGCAAACGTGAATTCCACAAACCCTCCCAGGTGCGCGCCAGGCGCGCGGCAATCGTGGGCACCGGACGGTGCGCGGCCGCAGTCTGGGTCGGGCAAGCTGTCATCGTCCTGTCAGCGGTTTGTGCGGTGCAGCGAAAAGCGTGTCGCCGATCTCGCCGTGCCGTGCCCAGCAAGCGCGGCGGCGGCATGCGGTAGCATTCGGTTCCCCTCCCACCCGTGTGCCCATGCGCCTGCTGCTGGTCGAAGACAACCCGGATCTGGCCGATGCGATCATCCGCCGGATGCGCCGCAGCGGGCACGCCGTGGACTGGCAGGCCGATGGCCTGGCCGCCGCCAGCGTGCTGCGTTACCAGAGCTTCGACCTGGTGGTGCTGGACATCGGCCTGCCCAAGCTCGATGGCCTGCGCGTGCTGGCCGGCATGCGCGAGCGCGGTGACAGCACGCCGGTGCTGATGCTGACCGCGCGCGATGGCATCGAGGATCGCGTGCAGGCGCTGGATGTCGGTGCCGACGATTATCTGGGCAAGCCGTTCGATTTCCGCGAGTTCGAAGCGCGCTGCCGCGTGCTGCTGCGGCGTGCGCGTGGCCAGGCCAGCGAAGTGGTGCAGATCGGCGGCTTCCAGTTCGACAACGCTGCGCACCGGGTCAGCCTCGACGGCGAACCGATCGAACTGCCCAACCGCGAGTACCGCCTGCTGGAGATTCTGGTCGGGCGCCTCGGCCAAGTGGTCGGCAAGGATGAGATCGGCAACGGCCTGTTCGGTTTCGATGACGAAGCGGGCCCGAATGCCATCGAGTTGTATGTTGGCCGCCTGAGAAAGAAGCTGGCGGGCGCACCGCTGCGCATCACCACGGTGCGCGGTGTCGGCTATCTGCTGGAGGCCAGCGATACCCATGCCGACGCCGATGGCTGACGCGCGCGCTGCGACTGCGGCGCCGGGTTCGCTGCGGCGCACGCTGCTGCTCTATCTCGGCGTGCTGCTGGCGGTGTTCGCGGTGGCCCTGCTGTTCGCCGCACGCGATTACGGCCAGCGTGCCGCCAACCGTTCCTACGATCACCTGCTGGTGTCCTCGGCGCTGTCCATCGCCGATTCGGTGGCGCTGGTCGATGGGCAGTGGCAGGTCGATCTGCCGTATGCGGCGCTGGACCTGCTGGCGATGGCGCCGGAGGACCGCGTGTTCTATCGCGTGGCCGACAGCCGCGGCACGCTGATCACCGGCTACGATGACCTGCCGGCAGCGCCGCGCCGGCCCGGTACCCAGCCGCAGCTGTTCGATGCCACCTACAGCGGCGAGACCGTGCGCTTCGTGGTGGTCGGCCGCAGCTTCGCCGCTGCCTCGGCGCAGGGCGAGGTGCAGGTCCAGGTCGGCCAGACCCGGCGTGCGCGTGAAGCGGTCGCGCAGGACATGGTCAATCGCGCGTTGCTGGCGATCGGCGTGCTGTCCGGGCTGCTGCTGGCACTGGTGGCGTTCGGCGTGCATCGCGCATTCCGGCCGCTGGTGCGGGTGGAGCGCGAGCTGTCGCGACGGGAGCCGTCCGACCTGAAGCCGCTGGATGCCCGCGTTCCGCGCGAGATGGACCAGATGGTGGCGGCGCTGAACCGCTTCATGGAACGCCTGTCCAGCAGCAACGAGACACTGCGCGCGTTCATGGCCGAGGCTGCGCACCAGATGCGCACGCCGCTGGCGGCATTGCGCGCACAGGCACAGCTGGCGCTGGATGATGACGATCCGGAGGACATGCGACGCAGCCTGCAGGCGATCGAGCGCAACGCCACGCATATGAGCCGGCTGCTCAACCAGCTGCTCAGCGACGCCAGCGTGATCCATCGTTCGCACCTGCAGCGCTTTGCGGCGGTGGACCTGGCCGAGACCGTGCACCAGGCCCTGCATGAAGCGCTGCCGCAGGCCGGTCCGGCGCCGCGCGTGCAGTTGGCGATGACCGCCGAACCGGCATTGGTGCACGGCGATGCGCTGCTGCTGCGCGAGGCGATCAAGAACCTGGTCGACAACGCACTGAAGTACGGCGGTGACGGCGACTTGCAGATTGCCCTTACCGTGGAAGGCGAGCAGGCCGTGCTGACCATCGCCGACCACGGCGCGGGCATCGCCCCGGCCGATGCCGAGCGCGTATTCGAGCGTTTCGCCCGTGGCGAAGGCGCGCCCTCAGGTGGTGCCGGGCTGGGCCTGGCCATCGTCAAGCGCGTGGTCGACAGCCATGGCGGCCGCATCGACCTGAGCAACCGCCCGCAGGGCGGGCTGGTCGCCACCATCCGCCTGCCCCGGAGCAGTCCATGATCCGCTTGTTCGCCACGACTGTTGCGCTGCTGCTGGCCCTGCCGGTGTTGGCTGCGCCCGGCGATGTGCGCCGTTTTCCCGCACAGGGAGCGGCCACCGCTCAGCTGCGCATCCACGGCACCACCGACATCGAAGTGTTCGCGGTGGTCATCGCCGACTACCAGCGCCTGCACCCCGGCACCGAGGTGGTGTACGAGGACATCATCACCCAGGACCTGTACGCGCGGTACCTGCACGACCGCGGCGGCCCGGCATCACCGGACCTGCTGATCTCCAGCGGCATGGACCTGCAGACCAAGCTGGTCAATGACGGTCACGCGCTGCCACACCGTTCGGCGCAGACCGCCGCGCTGCCGGCCTGGGCACAGTGGCGCAACGAGGCGTTCGGCATCAGCTACGAGCCGGTGGTGATGGTCTACAACACCCGCGCGATTCCTTCGGCCAAGGTGCCGCACACGCGCCGCCAGCTGCTGGACCGGCTGCGTGCTGAAGGTGCACCCCTGCGCGGCAGGGTCGGCACCTATGACATCGAGCGCAGCAGCGTCGGCTACCTGTTGGCGACCCAGGACGCGCAGCGCGGCAGCATTGCCGGCGCGCTGCTGGGCGCGCTCGGCGACAACGACGTGGTGCGCGAGGAGCGCACCGGCGTGCTGCTGGACCAGGTGGCCAGTGGCCAGCTGTCGCTGGTCTACAACGTGCTTGGCTCCTACGCGCAGGCGCGCGTTGATGCCGGCGCGCCGCTGGGCATTGTGGAGCCCGAGGACTACACGCTGGTGGTGCTGCGTACCGCAGTGATCCCGCGTACCGGCCCACACCCGGAAGAAGCCCGGCGCTTCCTCGACTACCTGCTGTCGCCACGCGGCCAGCAGGTGCTGTCGCGCGAGGCACGGCTGATGCCGATCGTGACCGGCAACGCGCGCGGCGATGATGCGCCGGGCCGCAGCCGCCGCCCGATCCAGCTGGGTCCGGGCCTGCTGGTGTATCTGGACGCGCTCAAGCGTCGCCAGTTTCTCGATGCCTGGCGCAGCAGCGTCGAGCCGGCCGGGCGCTGAGGCGGCGACCTGCCCGTACAATGGCGGTATGAGCGAATACACCATCCTGATCGCCGATGACCACCCGCTGCTGCGTTCGGCGGTGGTGCAGTCCTTGCGGCAGAGCCTGCCGTTGGCACAGGTGCGCGAGGTTGCGAGCGCCGAGGCATTGGCCGAGACGCTCGACGCGCAGCCGGACGTGGACCTGGTGCTGCTCGACCTGACCATGCCTGGCGCGCACGGCTTTTCCGCGCTGCTGCACGTGCGTGGCTCGCATCCCGACATTCCGGTGGTGATCCTCTCCTCCAACGACCATCCGCGGGTGATCCGCCGTGCCCAGCAGTTCGGCGCGGCCGGCTTCATTCCGAAGTCGGCCCCGGCCGAGACCATCGGCGAGGCCGTGCAGGCGGTGCTCGACGGCGGCCTGTGGTTCCCGGCAATGGCCGCCGAGCGCTCGGAGGCCGATGCGCTGCTGGCCAGCCGCCTGGCCCAGCTGACCCCGCAGCAGTTCCGCGTGCTGCTGTGCCTGGCCGATGGCCTGCTCAACAAGCAGATCGCCTACGAGCTGGGCCTGGCCGAGAACACGGTGAAGGTGCACGTCACTGCCATCCTGAAGAAGCTCGAATGCCATAGCCGCACGCAGGCGGCGGTGCTGGTGAAGGCGCTGGAACCGGAAGGCGACGCGCGGGCAGGGATGGACGGCTGACCTGGGCAGGGCACTTGGCTCTCGGTGAGAGCATTCTGAGCTGCTCGAATCAACTGCGCCAACGCGAAAATGGAGTCTGGCCCGTCAGTTGCCGCTGATCGAACTCATCTGCGGGTCGATCGAAAAGATGAACCTGTTCTCGTATCCCATCCAGGAATGCTCAGACGCTTCGGCATAGCTGTAAGTGGGAGAGGATGCATCTGACGCAAACCTGTGACCCCACGCCTCATGATCCGCGCTGCTTCGGGTCCGGGCGATACCGATGCAGATGCTCAGGCCACACGAAAAGCGTTCAAGTACACCTTCTTGACCGATTGCACGTTCAAGTGATGATCGATAGTGCCGGGTCAGGTCCTGCGCCTCGGGGCTGGAAGCTGCATCCTGCGTCATGCGGTTGATCGCATCCGACATGTTTCTGCTTGACTGCAGGAGGCCCTCGGCGGCCAGGATCGAGATGCCGTCCTTGAACATGAGTGCGGATTCTGACCGAAGAAGCGCGAGCGAAGATGCTGCGCGATGCGTGGCCGCTGTCGGAATGCCGGGGTTCGGCGAGGCGTCCGCATTCGATATGGCTGGAGGAGCCTTTGCTTCTGTCGCGGCCCTCCTGAGGCTGACGTCCGTATCTGGTGTGCTGTCAGCCATGCATCCCGCGCAGCACAGGCAGAAGAGCATTGCTGTGATTCGATGGAGGTATCGGAGGGGGGCGATGGATAGGTGATGGCAGGGCATGCTGGATCCTTGGCCGTAGGCTGTGGCTGTCTTCAGTACGATCTGCCGATCAGCCGAACGTTGAAATCTACTGATCCTCAGCAGCGCCGGTCAGTCAGGAGACTGCTCTCTCCCCACTCGGATTTTCTCCATGCCCTACGCAATGACGCGGCGCATCCATTTCCTCCTTGCCCATGGCTGTCGCGCGAAGAGGTTTGGGAATTCGGTACGGAATCAACGAGGAGCAAAGCCAGCGTGCGCCTGCAACGCGACGCCCGCGTGGCCGAGCCGTCCTAGCCCCGATGCCGCAACAACATCTGCGTCATCAATGCCCGCAACGCGGGCGGTCGCACCGGCTTGAGCAGGAAGCCCCAGCCGTTCTCGGCGGCATGCGCTTTCAGTGCCTCATCACGCTCGGCGGTCACCAGGATCACCGGCGGCCGCGCCTTCCACAGCGTGCACAGCGCTTCATACAGGTCCGGTCCGTGCCATTGCCCCATGCGCACGTCCAGCAGCAGCAACTGCGGCACGTTCAATGCACTGGCGATTTCCAGTGCACCCTGCGGACCGTCGGCAAGTTCCACCTGGCAACCCCAGCGCTCCAGCAGCGCACGGGTCGCCGCACAGACGTGGGGATCATCGTCGATGCTCCACACCCGGCACTTTCGCAGTGGGCTGTCGTCGGAGGGTTCGCTCGCGATGACCGGCGCTGCGGCAGGTGCGATCACATCGTCGGCGCGCCCGACTGCTACGCTCACGGCGAAGACGCTGCCCTTGCCCAGTGTAGAGCGCAGGCTGATGCGGTGGCCGAGCAGGCGGCCGATGCGTTCGACGATGGCCAGGCCCAGGCCGGCGCCACGTTCCTGTTCCACGCCGTCGTTCAGCCGGCGGAACTCCTCGAAAATCTCACCCTGCAGGCTTTCCGGAATGCCCGGGCCCTGGTCATGCACTTCGATGCGCAGTTGATCGCCTGCACGCCGGCAGCCGATCAGCAGGCGCCCACGTGGGGTGTAGCGCAACGCGTTGGACAGAAAATTCTGCAGGATCCGCCGCAGCAGGGCTTCATCGCTGACCACCACTGCGCGGGTATCCACCCAGTCAAGCTGCAGGCCACGGGTCTGGGCGGCGATGCCGAACTCGCGCGCCAGGGTCTCCAGCAGCGGAGAAAGTGCAAACGTGCGCACGCGGACCTGCAGCGATCCTGATTCCAGGCGCGAGATATCCAGCAGGCTGTTGAGGATCGCGTCCTGCGCCGCCAGCGCGGCATCGATATGATCGGCAGTCTGCTGCTGCGCCGGGTCGCCCAGCTTGCCGCGCAGCACCGAGACGAACATGCGCGCAGCGTTGAGCGGCTGCAGCAGGTCGTGCACCGCCGAGGCGACGAAGCGGGTCTTGTAGCGGTTGGCCTGCTCGGCCTCGCGCCGCGCCTCGTCCAGGTCACGGGTGCGTTCGGCGATGCGGTGTTCCAGCGCATCGGCCAGCGAGCGCAGTTCGCGCGCGGCATTCTTGTAGCTGGTGATGTCGGCGTAGCTGGTGACGAAGCCGCCATCAGGCAGGGGATTGCCGCGGATCTCCAGCACCGTGCCGTCGTCCTTTTCGCTCTCGCGCATGTGCGGGCGGCCACTGCGCAGGTGGTTCAGGCGGCGCTCGATGGCCTCGTCCACCGGGCCGGGACCGAGCAGGCCACGACGGGCATTGAAACGGAACAGTTCCTCGATCGGCCGGCCCACGCGCACCAGGTCTGCCGGGAACCGGAACAGTTCCAGATAGCGCGAATTCCACGCGACCAGGCGCAGGTCGCGGTCGATCACCACCACACCCTGCGGCAGGTGTTCGAGGCTGCGGCTGAGACCACTGTCGGCGTCGGTGGCGGCCTGCAGCAGGCCATCCTGTGCGGTGCGCAGCTCCTGTGCGTGCTGCTTGAGCAGGGTTTCCAGTTCGCGGCGGCTGCGCAGGCGATGCTTGGCCAAGCGCCTGCGCTGCTGCACGAACAGCACCAGGAAGCCCAAGGCCAGCCACGCGGCACCGCCGGTGAGTGCGGCCGCGCGACCGGCGGCGATGGCGCCGCCGGCATCATGCAGCAGGTGCAGGTTCCAGCCTTCGGCGGGCAGCGGCAGGCTTTGCCACAACATGGGTTGCGGCAACGCCGGATCCAGCAGCCGCACCATGCGGCCGCCGTCGGCCAGCACGTCTTCGGTGCGTGCGCGCAGCGGCTGCAATGCGCGGTCGGCGTACTGGCGGGCGTCGAGCATTTCGCGGCGCTCACCGGCACGCAGCGGACGCAGCAGCCGGTAGCGCCAGCTGTCCCGGTTGGACAGGAACACGACGTCATGGTCGTCGCTGGCCAGCACCACGTCCGGGCTGCTCAACCATTCCTGTTCCAGCGCGGACAGCTCGACCTTGATCACCACCACGCCGAGCCGCTTGCCGTCATCCTCGATGGCCTGCGAAAGGTAATAGCCGGGCACGCCGGTAGTCATGCCGATGCCGTAGAAGCGGCCACGGCCCTGCGCCAGCGCCTGGCGGTAGTAGGGGCGGTAGCTGTAGTTCTCGCCGACGTTGCTGGTCGGTTGGTCCCAGTTGCTGGCCGCCACCGCCACACCATCGTGGCCGACCAGGGTCAGGGTCGAGGCCCGGGTGACTTCATTGGCACGTTGCAGCTTCAGGTTCAGTCGCTGCCGTTCGCCGGGCGAGGGCGGCACACGCAGTGCGTGCAGCAGATCCGGATCCAGCGCCATGACCTGCGGCAAGGTGCCGAAGCGGTCGATGCGCTGTTGCAGGCCCTGGCCATACAGCTGCAGCTGGCGTTGCACCTGGCTGCTTTCGTCGCCGAGCGCGCGCCGCCAGGCGTAATGGCCAGCGGCGACCGCGCACAGCACGGTGCCACCGACCATCACCAGGATCGTCAGCAACAGCATCCGGTGGCGGCTGAGCCAGTACATGGCGGCAGTCTACGCAGGGCCGGCGGGCGTGGCGTGCACGTCCGCCGGGGTCTGACGTGGAAGGGGTCAGAAGTCGTCATCCGTAGCCCCGTACCATGGCGTGCGTTGCCGCCTGATCCATCAACCTGAATCATGAATCCCGCCGCACGTCGCCATTGCCTGCCGTTGTCCATCCTCCTGCTGTCGCCCTG
>NZ_JBHHMJ010000017.1:0-8225 GCF_042136455.1 Stenotrophomonas sp. 3diitr2024 | reverse complement strand
GACGGAGGGAATTAAGTCGTTTGTGGCACAAACGACTTAATTCCCTCCGTCCCCTTTTTGTCAACGCCGCGCCAGCAACACCAGCACCGCGCCGGTGCCGCCTTGCCCGGTCGGCGCCGAATGAAACGCCAGCACGTCGTTGCGAAGCCGCAGCAGGCGATCAACCAGGTTCTTCAGCACCGGTGCACCGCCATCGGACTGCAGGCCCTTGCCGTGGATGATGCGCACGCAGCCATACTCGTGTGCATGCGCTTCCAGCAGGAACTGACGCAGCAGGGTTTCCGCCTGCGCGGCGGTGGCGCCGTGCAGGTCCAGCTCATCCTGTACCGAATACTGGCCGCGCTTGAGACGCTGGAACAGGCGCGGTGGCAGGTTGTCGCGGCGGTAGCTGGCCACGTCGCCCGCTTCCAGCGGCGTACTGTCGCGCAGCAGCCGCGCAAACTCGCCCGCGGCTTCGGCCTCGTCGCGTTCGGCCATGCGTGCGCGCGGCTTCGGCCGGGGCGCAGCAGGCGCCGGTTCGGCATCCTTGCGCAGCGGCGTCACTTCACCGATGGCCGCACGGAACAGCGCGGCCGGATCTTCGTCTTCAGGGTGCGACATGCGCACAGGGTAAACCGCCGGCGCGGGTCTGCCTATGACGGTTCGATGTCGGCCGTGACCGCCGGCAGGGTAGGACCGGCGGCTCGCATGCGGCACAATAGACGATGCCCTTGCAGGGTCGACGGCTTCCGCAGGGGAGTACGACGGTCCCGCCCACACTGCACGGTGACGGAATCGAATTCTTGGAAAATCAAGCGGTTAAATCGAAGATGCGAATCCTGGTCAGTAATGACGATGGTGTCGACGCCGCAGGCATCCGGATGCTTGCTTCGGTCCTGCGCGAGGCCGGACACGAAGTCACGGTGGTCGCGCCCGACCGCGATCGCTCCGGTGCCAGCAACTCGCTGACCCTGGACCTGCCGATCCGGCTCAAGCGCATCGACCATTACACCGTCTCGGTGGCTGGCACGCCGACCGACTGCGTGCACCTGGCGCTGACCGGCCTGCTTGAATTCGAGCCGGACATCGTCGTGTCAGGCATCAACAACGCCGCCAACCTCGGCGACGACGTGATCTATTCCGGCACCGTCTCGGCGGCGATGGAAGGCCGCTTCCTCGGCCTGCCGGCGGTGGCGGTCTCGCTGGTTACCCGCAACCACGATCCGAAGCACTTCGACACCGCCGCGCGCGCCGCAGTGGAGATCGTGGCCCGGCTCAAGGCCGATCCGCTGCCGGCCGACACCATCCTCAACGTCAACGTGCCGGATCTGCCCTGGAGCGAGGTCAAGGGCTTCGAGGTCACCCGCCTTGGCAACCGCCATCGTGCCGAAGGCTGCATCGCGCAGAAGGATCCGCGCGGCAACGAGGTGTACTGGATCGGCCCGGCCGGGCGCGAGCAGGACTCCGGCCCGGGCACCGACTTCCACGCGGTGCGCACCGGCCACATCTCGATCACCCCCATCCAGGTGGACCTGACCCGCTACCAGGCGCTGGAGAAAGTGGCCAGCTGGGTGGGTGGCCTCAGCGCCGCGCTGGACCGGCCGGCATGAGTCCACGCCTGCGACTGCAGCCCGAAGCTGTCGGCATCGGCATGACCTCGCAGCGCGTGCGTGACCGTCTGGTCGATCGCCTGCGCGAAGCTGGCATCGTCGACGAGTCCACCTTGAACGCAATCCGGGTTGTGCCGCGCCATCTGTTCATCGATGAAGCACTGGCCTCGCGTGCCTATGAGGACACCGCGCTGCCGATCGGCCATGGCCAGACCATCTCGCAGCCCTGGGTGGTCGCCCGGATGACCGAGGCGGTGCTCCAGGTCGCGCCGAAGCGCGTGCTGGAAGTCGGCACCGGCTCGGGCTACCAGGCCGCCATCCTGGGCGCGCTGGGCTTGGAGGTCTACACCGTGGAGCGTATCGGTGACCTGTTGCGGCAGGCACGCAAGCGCTTCCGCGCACTGGGCATGAACATCCGCACCAAGCATGACGACGGTCGCGCCGGATGGGCCGAGCACGGTCCGTTCGATGCCATCGTGGTCACCGCCGCCGCGCCTGCACTGGTCGATGAACTGGTCGGGCAGCTGGCTGAAGGGGGGCGCCTGGTGGCGCCGGTGGGTGGCCCGGGCGGACAGTCGCTGGTGCAGCTGGACCGCAAGCCCGATGGCAGCATCGAACAACGCGTGCTGGCACCGGTCACGTTCGTGCCGCTGCTGTCTGGCATGCTCGACTAATCCACGGAGCAGGGTTGCATGAAGATTTTCGGGCCGCTGTACGAGCGGGCGATGAAGTGGGCGGCGCACGAACGCGCGCCGACCTACCTGACGGTACTGAGTTTCTTTGAAGCGATCATCTTCCCGGTGATGCCGGAAGTGATGCTGGCACCGATGTGCGTGGCCCAGCCCAAGCGTGGCTGGTGGTTCGCCACCCTCAGCCTGGCGGGCTCGATGGTCGGCGCGCTGGTTGGTTACGCGCTGGGTCATTACGCTTTCGAGGCGATCAAGCCGGTGTTCGAGGCGCTGGGCATGCTTCCGGCGATCGAGCAGGGCATCACCACCGTGCAGGCGAAGATGGCCGAATCGCCGTGGGCGGTGTTCACCTTCCTGGTGCTGGGCGGCTTCATGCCGATCCCGATGAAGGTCTTCACGTGGGCATCGGGTATCGTCGGCGTACCGATGCCGCAGTACCTGTTGAGCATGTTGATCGGTCGTGGCAAGCGCGTGTTCGTGCTGGCCGCGGTCATCCGTATCGGTGGTGCGCGTGCCGAAGCGGCGCTGCGTCGCTGGATTGAACCGCTGGGCTGGATCGCCACCGTGCTGGTGGTGGTGCTGATCGCCTGGCTTGTATGGAGGTCGAAGTTCGCATGAATCCTGATCGTCTGAGCAAGGGAGTGCGCATCGGCGCGCTGGCGTTGCTGGTTTCCACACTGGCCGCCTGCGGTACCGCCACCGTGGTCCGCCCGGGCGGCGGCAACGCTGGCGGCGTGACCACGCCGAAGACCTCGGTACCCAAGCCCGGGCAGACCGTGGTGGTGCGCAAGGGCGACACCATCTATGCGCTGGCCCGCATCCATGACATCACCCCGGCCGACCTGATTGCCTGGAATCGTCTGGACAACCCGTCGACCATCTACCCCGGCCAGGTGATCCGCCTGTATCCGCAGGGGGCCACCAGCGGCCGTGCGCCGACCACGGTGGTCACCCCGCCGCGTTCGGCTGGCAGCAGTGGCGGCAGCACCGCGCCGGCCCCGGCGCCGGTCGGGCCGGTGAAGAGCAACATCGCCTGGCGCTGGCCAGCCGATGGCGCGATCGTCGGCCGCTACGTTGCCGGTGACGCGACCAAGCAGGGCGTCGACATCGCCGGCACCAGCGGCCAGCCGGTCAAGGCAACCGCCAACGGTGTGGTGGTGTACTCCGGTGCCGGCCTGGTCGGCTACGGCGAACTGATCATCATCAAGCACAGCGACCAGTGGCTGTCCGCCTATGGTCACAACCGCAAGCGCCTGGTCAATGAAGGGCAGAGCGTGAAGGCTGGCGAGCAGATCGCCGAAATGGGCCGCACCGGTGCGAACCGCGACATGGTCCACTTCGAGATTCGCTACAACGGCAAGCCGGTCGATCCGCAGCAGTACCTGCCGGCACGTTGACGCGGTTGGAACAGGGAGTGCCGGGCCATGCCTGGCGTTCCTGACCTGTAGAGCCGTGCTCGACTCAGCGACTGCGGAGCGGTCGTTTGCGATCCTGTGTGCCGCAGGCTCACCTTCACGGCGGACCGGATACCCGGCATTCTTGAGCGGTCCCAGTCGGCCCGGTACCCCATGCTGCGTCCTGCTTCCGTTCTCGCCTTGCTGATCGTCGCGCCGCTGGTCACCGCGGCCAGCGATCCGCGCGACGTGGTCACCCGTCTTTACGCCGTAGTCCAGGCGCCGGCTTCAGATGAAGCAGCCATCCCGCCGTTGCTGGGCGATGCCCTGCGCTCGGCGGTCGATGCGCAGCATGCTTACGAGCGGGCCTGCACCGCGCTGGCCGCGCGCGACGAGAAGCCGCACATGCTCGACCAGAGCCTGTATCTGCTGGCGCCGGACCGACCGGACACGGTCGCGGTGGGAATGCCCGAATCGAGGGGTGACGCGACCTGGATCCGCGTCGACATGGCAGTGGGCGACTATCGATGGACCGACCGGGTCCTGCTGCAGCGGCAGGACCGGGACTGGAAGGTCATGGATATCCGCTGGGGGCAGGGCGGCCACCTGATCGGCCGGCTCCAGGAGTTCTCGGCATTCCGCTGCGCGCCTTCAGGCCGCTAGGGGCCGGAGGCACCGGTGACTCGAGAACTCAGCCTTCCAGAATGAAAGCAGCCGCGACCTTGCGGCCTTCGCCTGCCAGGATGTTGAAGGTGCGTGCGGCGGCTGGATTGTTCATCACTTCCAGGCCGATGCCGCGTGACAGGCAGGCGGCCATCACCACCGCCGATGGGAACACCTGGCGGTCACCGGTACCCAGCACGATCAGCGCCGGGTTCAGCGCCAGGATCGGCTCCAGGTCCGCCAGCTGCAACGCAGCGGCGCTCGCCACCGGCCAATGCGCGACCAGCTGGTCCGGGGTCAGGAAGAAGCTCCCGTCCAGCACCTGGTCATTGACCTTGGCCGAGCGGCCATCGGCGGCGCGCAGGCTGTAGGCGTAGTCGGGCGGTTCGTGGTTCAGCTGCATGACGGTAGGGCGATCAGCCGCGCGGCAGCACGATCTGGCGCTGTTCCCTGCTCGGGCGGTACAGCACGGCGACGTGGCCGATGCGCTGCACCAGAGCGCTCTCGGTGGCTTCGACGATCTCGCCGATCATCACGTCACGGGCGTCGCGATCCTCGGCAGCGACCTTCACCTTGACCAGTTCGTGGCGCTCCAGCACTTCGTTCAGCTCAGCGATGAAGGCCGGGGTCACACCCTTGCCGCCGGTCTGCAGCAGGGCCTTCAGGTCGTGGGCTTGGCCGCGCAGGAAACGGGTCTGGGAAGCGGTCAGGGCGATGGACATGCAGGAAAACACGGTTGAATGGGGCGATCAGGGTATCATGAGGACCCCATCAGCCCCTATTTTCAATGGCTACCCGCAGCAAAAGCAGCCAGCGCTGGCTCAAGGAACACTTCTCCGACCCCTTCGTGAAGAAGGCGCAGGCCGAAGGCATGCGCTCGCGCGCCGCCTACAAGCTCGAAGAGCTGCTTGAACGTGACCGGCTGCTGAAGCCGCACATGGTGGTGGTCGACCTCGGCGCGGCGCCGGGTGGCTGGTCTCAGCAGGTTAGGAGACAGATCGGCGACACCGGCCGCGTGCTGGCCCTGGACATCCTGGACATGCCGCCGCTGGCCGGCGTGGAGTTCCTTCATGGTGACTTCAGGGAAGAAGCGGTCCTATCGCAGTTTGAAGCCATGCTCGGGGATCAGCCGGTAGACCTTGTGCTGTCGGACATGGCCCCCAATAAGAGTGGTGTGGGCGCGGTCGACCAGCCGCGGATGATGCACCTGGCGGAGCTGGCCCTGGATTTTGCCGACAACCACCTGAAGACCGGTGGGGCATTCCTGATCAAGCTGTTCCAGGGCGAGGGCTTTGACGACTACGTGCGCGACATGCGCCGCCGGTACGACAAGGTCTCCATCCGCAAGCCGGAAGCCTCGCGCAAGCGCTCTCCCGAGGTGTACGCCTTGGGTCAGGGAAAACGCGCCCACATGAAGTAAGCTCGCAATGTACGCAAGTTCGACCCCCACGCAACGCCAGCACTGAGAGGAACACCGGAGCCAATGAGGATGAACGACTTGACCAAGAACCTCCTGCTATGGGTGGTCGTCGCCGTCGTGCTGATGGTGGTCTTCCAGAGCTTCTCGCCGAAGTCCTCCGGAGCCGGCGCGCAGGGTGCGTCGTACTCGCAGTTCCTGGACCAGGTGGACAGCGGCAACGTGCAGAAGGTCGCCTTTGGCGGCGACATGCGCGGCGGCACCAGCCAGCTGACCTACACCACCCGCGGCGGGCAGACATCCACCATCACCGCACCGTTCGATCGCGACCTGATCAACGTGCTGCGCACCAAGAACGTGGAGATTGTGCAGGAGGAGCCGTCCAGCGGCATCTCCCTCGGCGCGATCCTGATGAATTTCCTGCCGGTCATCCTGATCATCGGCTTCTGGTTGTTCATCATGCGCCAGATGCAAGGCGGTGGCGGCGGTGCCAAGGGCGCGATGTCCTTCGGCAAGTCGCGCGCCAAGCTGCAGGGCGAGGACCAGATCAAGGTCACCTTCGCCGACGTCGCCGGCTGCGACGAGGCCAAGGAAGAAGTGGGCGAGCTGGTCGACTTCCTGCGCGACCCGTCCAAGTTCACCAAGCTGGGTGGCAAGATTCCGCGCGGCGTGCTGATGGTGGGCCCGCCGGGTACCGGCAAGACGCTGCTGGCCAAGGCCATCGCCGGCGAAGCCAAGGTGCCGTTCTTCTCGATCTCCGGTTCGGACTTCGTGGAAATGTTCGTCGGCGTCGGCGCCAGCCGCGTGCGCGACATGTTCGAGCAGGCCAAGAAGCATGCCCCGTGCATCATCTTCATCGACGAAATCGACGCCGTCGGTCGTCACCGTGGCGCCGGCCTGGGCGGTGGCCATGACGAGCGCGAGCAGACCCTGAACCAGCTGCTGGTCGAAATGGATGGTTTCGAGGGCGGTGAAGGCGTGATCGTGATCGCCGCCACCAACCGTCCGGACGTGCTGGACCCGGCGCTGCTGCGTCCGGGTCGCTTCGACCGCCAGGTCGTGGTTGGCCTGCCGGACGTGAAGGGTCGCGAGCACATCCTGAAGGTGCACATGCGCAAGCTGCCGCTCGCCGACGATGTCGAGCCGATGGTGATCGCGCGGGGTACCCCGGGCTTCTCCGGTGCTGATCTGGCCAACCTGTGCAACGAGGCGGCCCTGTTCGCCGCGCGTGGCAACGAGAAGGAAGTCCGCATGGACCACTTCGACCGTGCCCGCGACAAGATCCTGATGGGTGCCGAGCGCCGCTCGATGGCCATGAGCGAAGAAGAGAAGACCCTGACCGCCTACCACGAAGCCGGCCACGCCATTGTCGGCCGCCTGGTGCCCGAGCACGACCCGGTCTACAAGGTCACGATCATCCCGCGCGGCCGTGCGCTGGGCGTGACCATGTACCTGCCGGAGGGCGACAAGTATTCGATGAACCGCGTGGCGATCAAGTCGCAGCTGTGCTCGCTGTACGGTGGTCGTGTGGCCGAGGAGCTGATCTTCGGTGCCGACAAGGTCACCACGGGCGCTTCCAACGACATCGAACGCGCCACCAAGATGGCCCGCAACATGGTCACCAAGTGGGGCCTGTCCGACCAGCTCGGCCCGATCGCCTATGGCGAAGAGGATGACGAGGTGTTCCTGGGCCGTTCGGTCACCCAGCACAAGAGCGTGTCCAACGACACCGCGCGTCGCATCGATGAGGAGGTGCGCAAGATCCTCGACGAAGCCTACGCGCGCACTACCGAGCTGATGACGGCCAACCTGGACAAGTTGCACGCGATGTCCCAGCTGCTGCTGCAGTACGAGACGATCGACGCGCCGCAAATCGACGCCATCATGGAAGGCCGCGATCCGCCGCCGCCGGCCGGCTGGAGCAAGTCGAACAAGGATGGTGGCAACGACAAGGGCGGCGACGCCCGCCCGCTGCCGCCGATCGCGGGCCCGGCCGAATCGCACTGACGGCCCGCTGCGCGTGACACCAGACGAGGCCGGGGCAACCCGGCTTCGTCGTTTCCGGGCTACCGGCCCATTCCGAAGAACCGAACTGACGCTGGAGCCCGCATGTCTGCCCCGAAGCCCGAACCGATTTCCCACACCGCCGAAATGGTCATCGCCACCGTGGTCGGCGTGGGTGTGGGCCTCGGAGCCGACAATCTGCTGTTGGGCTGCGTGGTGGGTATCGCGGTCGGCATCGTGCTGAGCATCGCCAGGACCCTGTACGTGGACCGCAAGCGCCGCCGCCGTTGAGGGTGTCGGCAGGGCTGCGCCCTGCACCCGTGGTAGTGCCGGCCGCTGGCCGGCAACCTCAGCAGCAACAGCAACAGCAACAGCAACAGCAACAGCAACATTCCGTGGTTTGGCGGGGCGGTGTCGGAGGGCGGGGACGCCGTGAACCCGTCCATGGGGGCTTGGCAGCCGCATCCAT
>NZ_JBHHMJ010000778.1:0-269 GCF_042136455.1 Stenotrophomonas sp. 3diitr2024 | reverse complement strand
CACCTGGCCGAAGGACGCGGCCACCTCGGCGTTCAGCCTGTTCAACGCGTGCGGCATCCTCTGCATGATCGTGGGTATTGGTGCATCACGGCGGCTGGCGGATCGCTTCGGCAAGCGCGATGTCTTCGGTGGCGCCTTGTCCCCCGGGACGAGTGCGACTCTCCAAAAGCCTCCCTGGTGAAATTAGCGCTGTGGAACCACCCGATCCCATCCCGAACTCGGAAGTGAAACGCAGCTGCGCCGATGGTAGTGTGGCTCAAGCCATGCGA
>NZ_JBHHMJ010000776.1:0-311 GCF_042136455.1 Stenotrophomonas sp. 3diitr2024 | reverse complement strand
CACCAGCCTGCTGACCCACCCGGCGCTGTACCTGCAGCGTGACCGACCGACCCTGCTGGTGTCGTTCGGCCGCAGTGGCTCCAGCCCGGAAAGCGTGGCAGCGGTGGAGCGCGTGCGCGAATCCAAGCGCAAGCCGCGCGCGCCGAAGCCGGACGCGGCCGAGATGGACTTCGAGGAGCCCAGCGAGGACGAGATCGCCAGCCGCATCAATGGCTTGCAACAACCTTTAGAGAATTGTTCAAGGCTTATCCACAAGTTGCTGATCCGTCTCAATTTTTGAGATTGAACGGAAGTTCAGGGGCGTGGACGGG
>NZ_JBHHMJ010000775.1:0-269 GCF_042136455.1 Stenotrophomonas sp. 3diitr2024 | reverse complement strand
TTGCGCTTGCGGTCGCGCACGCTCACGTAGATCTGCACCAGCATCAGGATGATGCCCGCGAACACGAACAGCGCGCCGATGAAGGCGGCGATCAGGTACGGCGTCCACGCCGGGTTGTCGTACTGGTTCATGCGGCGGGTGCGAGCGGACAGCGGCTACTGTGGCCGAAGGCCTTGCAGGATGCGGTGAAATGCCTGGACACGGGCCGTCCCGACAACCTGCCCAATGCGCACACCGCCAGACGGGCAGGCGCTCCCGCCACCGGCGCT
>NZ_JBHHMJ010000769.1:0-3854 GCF_042136455.1 Stenotrophomonas sp. 3diitr2024 | reverse complement strand
GGGTCAGATCCCTTTGCCCGTCGGGCAAAGGGATCTGACCCCAGGTGCTAGGCTGGGCCACCGTTCCGCAGGGGAAGACCATGCCCGACCTGTTCGCCCTGGCCATGCCGTGGTGGGAATTCATCCTGCGCGCGGTGGTGGTGTATGTCGTGGTGCTGGGCATGGTCCGGCTGGGCGGCAAGCGGGCCCTGGGGCAGATCACGCCCTTCGACGTGCTGCTGATCGTGCTGCTGGGCAACGCGGTGCAGAACGCGCTGCTGGGCGCTGACACCTCGCTGGGCGGCGGCCTGCTGCTGGCGGCGACCCTGATCCTGCTGAACTACGGGGTGGGCTGGCTGACCACCCGGAACCGGCGGATGGAGCGGTTGATCGAAGGAGAGCCCACCGTAATCGCGCGCGATGGTCGCCTGTTCGAGGCGGTACTTCGCCGCGAGCTGATCAGCCGCGCCGACTTCGATGCCGCGCTGCGCCAGCAGGGCGGGCTGCAGATTGAAGACGTGCAGATTGCCCTGCTGGAGACCACCGGGCACATCACCATCATCGCGCGGAAGGGCAGCTGACCAGCGCCGAGCCCACGCCCCGCGCGACGGCACCCCTCAGAGCCAGTCGCGCGGCACCAGATAGTCGGCCAGGCGCGATTCGGGGCTGCCCGGTTCGGGCGAGAAGCCGTATTCCCAGCGCACCCGCGGTGGCAGGCTCATCAGGATGCTTTCGCTGCGGCCACCGCTCTGCAGCCCGAACAGGGTACCGCGGTCGTAGACCAGGTTGAATTCCACGTAGCGGCCGCGGCGGTACAGCTGGAACTCGCGTTCGCGCTCGCCGTAGAGGGCGTCCTTGCGCTGCTGCACGATCGGCAGGTACGCATCGAGGAAGCCATCGCCGACCGCACGCAGATAAGCGAAATCGCGCTCGAAGTCGCCGTGCAGGTCATCGAAGAACAGGCCGCCGACGCCGCGCGTTTCATTGCGGTGGCGCAGGAAGAAGTATTCGTCGCACCAGCGCTTGTGCGCGGCATAGCGTTCTTCGCCGAACGGCGTGCACAGGTCGCGTGCGACCCGGTGCCAATGCTGCACGTCCTCGTCGAACGGGTAGAACGGGGTCAGGTCGAAGCCGCCGCCGAACCAGCTGGCCACCACTTCGCCGTCGCGCTGCGCCTGGAAGAAGCGCACGTTGGCATGGGTGGTCGGCACGTACGGGTTGAGCGGGTGGAACACCAGCGACACGCCGGTGGCGCGCCAGGAGGCGCCCGCCAGTTCCGGGCGGTTGGCCGAGGCTGACG
Source organism: Stenotrophomonas sp. 3diitr2024 (assembly GCF_042136455.1). NCBI lineage: Bacteria > Pseudomonadati > Pseudomonadota > Gammaproteobacteria > Lysobacterales > Lysobacteraceae > Stenotrophomonas > Stenotrophomonas sp. 3diitr2024. Next base: position 2,575 of record NZ_JBHHMJ010000769.1, on the reverse strand, counting down.
GTGGCAGGCGGCTGCCAGCCACGTCGGAGAAGCCGATGCCGGCCTGCTCGAACACCGCACCGTCGCGCAGCACGCGGGTACGCCCGCCACCGCCCTCGGCACGCTGCCACAGGTCTTCCTGGAAGCGGGCCCGGCCATCGACGGCCTCGATCGCCGCACAGATGCGGTCCTGCAGCTCGGTGAGGTAGGCGCGAACGCGCTCGAATTCGTTCATGGCGCGTACTTTACCGCAGGGCCCGGCCAACGCCGCGGACAGGCCCTGGCAGGCTCAGCGCTTGCGGTTGGTAGTGCGCGGCGCCGGAGCGTCGTCCACGGCCGCTTCATCAACCGCCTTCTGCAGGGCACCGCCCAGCATGATCAGCTCCCAGTTCTGGGTTCCGAGCACATCGCAGGCCACATGCAGGCCGCTGCGGTCGGCCTCGCACAGTTGCCCCAGGATGGCGCGTGCATCCACGTCCGCCCCATTGCCCTGCGCGGTGACCAGGTTCTCGCACCCTTCGCGGACGCCGGCGCGGCAGACCGTGGTGTAGTGCTCTGCGGCCTGCAGCCAGTGCCCGGACAGCGCGAGCCGGTTGCCGAGTATGTTGCAGCCCTGCAGCTTGCCCTGCGCACAGCAGGCGTCGGCGCCGTCCTCGTTGGCCAGCGCCAGTGGGCAGTCCTGCGGCAGCGGCAGCACCGTGTAGTGTTTCGGCGGGCTGCAGGTGCTCGCGCCCTCGCCGGTCGGCACGAACACCTGGAAGCGTGTCCACGTGTCCAGGCCCAGCAGCTGGCCCCCGGGCAACGGCCGCAGCACGAAGTCGCCGCCTTTGTCGTGGCGGATGCGGATGTCGCCCTCTTCGACACGGGCACGCAGCTGGCTGTCCCAGCCGATGCCGACCCGTCCTGCATCGCCGAAGTCCAGCGTATCCATCAGGCCACCTGCGGCGCGGAAGGTACCGCAGGGCAGCGCCGTAGCCGGCTGCGGCCGCAACGAGGCGCCCAGCGCCCGCAACGCAGGCAGGCGCTCACAGGCGGCGCTGTCCTTGCCGGGCGCGCACGCTGTGGCCAGTGCCTGCACCGCCTGCAAGGGGTCGCCGGATTCCCACGAGAGCTCGGCCACGCGGCTGCAGAAGCCGCCATGGCCGACCTGCTGGCACAACTGCAACAGCTGCTGGCGCTGCGCGGCCGGCACCACCACCGGCGTGGAGGGTGACAGCACGGAGCTCACCGCTTCGACCATCGCCGCACCCATCGCGGCCTTGACGATCTGCTCCTGCAGCGCCGGATCCGCTTCCAGCGCCGCTGCACAGGCCGGTGTCTCGTTGCTGAAGCCGCCATTCCGGCACGGCACAGGCAGTTCGATGCCGGCCAGTGCGGTATCGAGGATGGCCTGTTGCTGCGCCTCATCCGGCGTGGCCGGCGCCCTGGCCTCGTCATGCCAGCGATCGGCCAGCTGCAGGCACATGCCGGGCACGCCCTCCCGGCAAGCCGCTGCCAGCACGGTCGGGGTCGCTTCGCGACGGTTGTCCAGGCACGCCGCCGCATCGGCCAGGCAGCTGCCTTCAGCCGGGGTGGCGGCTGCGGCGCATTGTGCGGGGGCCTGCAGGGTGTAGACCGTGCCATCCACCTCGACCGTGCGGCCCCGATCGCGCACTTGCAGCACGCTGGGCAGGCCGTACTCCAGGTTCACCAGCTGCAGCTTTCCGTCGATCTGCTGGAACGCGACCGGCGTCGGTGCGCTGCCGAAGTGCTTCTGCTCGCCGCGGTTGGATGAGCTGACACGCAGCGTGCTGCTGCCTTCCTCGGCCTCGAACAGGCCGCATTGCGGTGACTGTGCCGCGGCCACCGGCGTGGCCAGCAGCAACGCCCAGGCCAGCCAGTGGCGGTACGGTGCGCGTGAGAGCATGTCATCTCCTTGGCGATCAAAGGCAAACGCCGGGTGCTGCCGGAGGCCCTGGCCCACGCCCGGCAGAACTCAGTGGAAGCGCGCGCGCACGTCGGGGCGCAGCAGTCGCCAGGCCAGCCAGCCCTGCAGGCCGAGAAGCACGAACGACATGCCGACCACGGTCAGCGTGATCAGCCAGCGTTTCAGCTGCAGCTCCTGCAGCAGGGCCGGGTCATCGGCCAGCAGCGGAATGAAGTCGCCCATGAACAGGTCCAGCCACCAGGCGGCTGCGAAGTTGGTCAGGGCACTCAGCAGCAGCAGTATCACGAAGCTCCACAGGCCCCAGCGACGTTCACGCAGCAGGCCCCAGCTGGACACGGTCGAGGCCAGGCACAACAGCGCGACGACCATTGACGCGGCCACCGGGTGCGCCAGCAGCCAGACCAGGCTGTGCAGCTGCTGTTGCTGCACTTCGCTTTCCACCAGGCGCCACAGCCTGAGGTTCTGCAGCGGCCACAGCACCAGTCCCTGCAGCACGAAGTAGATCGTCAGCAGCAGTGACAGCCAGAACGAAGCCTGTGCGACCGGGCGCACCCAGGCGTGATACGCCGGGGAAAGCGGCGAGGGGATCGACGGGATCGACATTGACATCCGATGTCCTTGCAGTCGGCGCCCGCCTGCTCAGCGGGCCGTCGCCCGGGTGGCGACGGC
>NZ_JBHHMJ010000754.1:0-8646 GCF_042136455.1 Stenotrophomonas sp. 3diitr2024 | reverse complement strand
GGTCCGGTTGAGGGGGCGTGAGCGCCATGGATGGCGCGACCGAGGCTACATGGACGTATTTACGCCGCCCCCCTCAACCGGACCCACCCCGCCATCCCACGGAATGCACGCATTTGACGTTGCCTTGGCTTGAAGCGGGTGCAGGGCTGCAAGCCCTGCAATCCCAAACCACTCAGTACAGCGTGCGCTCCGGCGCACCGGCCGGCGGCGGGGTGTACTGGTACAGCCAGGTCTCGGTGAGGGTCTTGCCACCACTGCGCAGGAACAGGCGGATGTCGATCTGCTCGGTACTGCCTTCCGGCGGCACCAGGTCGAACATCGCGCGATAGCCGTTGATCTCGCGCAGCGGGCGCGCCGAAACGATCTCGACCCGGCCACGGCTGGCTTCCACCACCGCTTCGACCTCGGCCTTGTCGATCAGCCTGGCCAGTTCGCCACCTTCGAAGTCCACCGCGAAGCGCCAGCTGAAGTACTCACGCTTCTTGCCGACCACACCGCCCAGGCCGGTGCGGCTGGCCACGCAGTGCGCCAGCGGCGGGCGCGCCGGCGGTTCGGCGCCCCAGTACAAGCGGTAGCCGACCAGCAGCTCCTGGCCCGGCTGCGGCTTTTCCTTCGGGTTCCAGAACGCCACGATGTTGTCGAACGTCTCGTCCACGGTGGGAATCTCCACCAGCTGCACCGAGCCCTCGCCCCATTCGCCCTTCGGCTCCACCCACAGGCACGGGCGCTTCTCGTAGAACACGCCGTCGTCCTGGTAATGGTCGAAATTGCGGTCGCGCTGCAGCAGGCCGAAGCCGCGCGGGTTGCGGTCCACGAACATGTTGAAACGCAGGTTGCGCGGGTTCAGCAGCGGCCGCCAGATCCACTCGCCGGCACCGGTCCACAGCGACAGGCCATCGGTATCGTGGATCTCCGGGCGCCAGTCCCAGCCCATCCGGCGGTCGTTCTCGCCCACCTGGTACATGCTGGTGCACGGGGCGATGCCCAACCGCTCGATCGCCTTGCGCGGGTACAGCGCGCTGTCGATGTCCATCAGCAGCACGTCGCCATTGGTGATCGCGAAGCGATAGGCACCGGCCACGCTGGGCGAATCCAGCAGGCCATAGACCACGATCGTGTCCGAATCGGCCGACGGCTGCTCCAGGTAGTAAGCGATGAAGTCCGGGAATTCCTCCGGCTTGCCCATGCCGGTGTCGATCGCCAGGCCACGCGCGGATTGACCGTACTGGCCTTCCTTGCCGACGGCGCGGAAGTAGCTGGCGCCAAGGAAGGCGGCGAAGTCGCGGTCGGTGTCCTTGCGGGTGTTCAGGCGGAAGCCGGCGAAACCCAGATCGGCCGGCAGCTCGCCATCCTTGATGCCGCTCTTGCCGTAGTTGAACGCCGCGCCGTCATACGCCAGTTCCTGCGCCTTGCCGTCGACCACGTCGAACATGCGCACCGGCGAATGGAAGTACAGGCCCAGGTGGAAGAACTTCGCCTGGAACTTGCCCGGCTGGTCGGCCCACAGCGCATGGTCCTGGCGGTAGCCGATCGACTGGTACTGGTCCCAGTCCAAGCCTTCCAGGCGGCCCGGCAGCACCCGCTTGTGGCTCTTGTAGGGTGCCTGTGCAAGCGCGCGCGCCTGGCCCTTCAGGGTGGCGAAGTCGAACGGCTGCGGTTGGCCGAGGCGGCGCAGGCCCATCTGGCCGCTCCTGCTGGCCGCGCACGCGGGCAGGGACGGAAGGCCGAATGCAGCCAGGGCGAGGGAGGCATTGCGGATGAAGTCGCGTCGTTGCATGCAGGCGCGTCAGGCACAGGGAGGAAGGTCGGCCATCATAGGCAGACAAACGTTAACGGGCAGCGGAGACGCGCCCTGCCCGTTCAGCTGCCGCTGGTCGCCGGCTCAGCGCTGGCAGTGGCTGCACCAGACGCTGGCGCGCTGGCCGATGGTGGCGTGCTTCAGCGCGCGCCCGCAGTTCGGGCACGGCAGCCCGTCGCGGCCGTACACCAGCAGCTCCTGCTCGAAGTAGCCCGGCGCACCATCGGGGCTGATGAAATCGCGCAGGGTGGTGCCGCCGCGGGTGATGGCGTAGCCCAGGATCTCCTTCACCGCGTCGGCCAGCCGCTGGTAGCGTTCTCGCGAGATCTTTCCTGCCTCGCGCAACGGGCTGATGCCGGCCTTGAACAGGCTCTCGGCGGCGTAGATGTTGCCCACGCCCACCACCACCGCCTGGTCCATCAGGAAGGTCTTCACCGGCGCGCTGCGGCCCCGGCTGCGGGCGAACAGGTAGTCGCCGTCGAACGCGTCGTCCAGTGGCTCCGGGCCCAGCCCCTGCAGCAGCGGGTGGATCTCCCCAGCCGGCTGCCAGAGCAGGCTGCCGAAGCGACGCGGGTCGTTGAAGCGCAGCAGGCGGCCATTGTCCAGGCTGATGTCGACGTGGTCATGCGCCCGCAGCGGGGTATCACCGGGCAGCACGCGCAGGCTGCCGGACATGCCCAGGTGCAGCACGGCGCTGCCGATGGCGGTATCCAGCAGCAGGTACTTGGCGCGCCGGCGGATGTCCTCGATGCGCTGCCCCGGCAGCAGCTCGGCCACTTCCGGTGGAATCGGCCAGCGCAGGTCGGCGCGGCGCAGGATCACGCCATGCACGCGCCGGCCCTGCAGGTGCGGCGCCAGGCCGCGGCGGGTGGTTTCGACTTCGGGCAGTTCAGGCATGGTGCGATTCTACGCCCGCTCAACGCGGCGGCGCGGACAGCTCGCGGGCATCCAGGAAGCCATCACCGTTGGCATCCTGCTTGTGGAAGCGCTGCACGATCACCTGCCGCTGCTGCTCGCGGCGGATTGCCCTGCCCTTGCCGCCGGGCAGCTCGTCGGCGCTCAGCACGCCATCACCATTGCGGTCCATGCGGTCGAAGGCATACAGCATCCACTGCACGTACTCGGCCTCGCTGACCTTGCCGTCGCCATCGCTGTCCATCCGCTGCAGATAGCTGGCGGTGTCGGTGACCTGGGCCAGCGCCGCACCCGGCAGCAGCGCCGCCAGCAGAAGCCCGTACCCTGCCCTCACGCGCCCACCAGGCTGTAGCCCTTCAACCGTGCGGCGTAGGCCTGCAACGCCGCGATGCCGCTTTCCTCGGCCTCGCGGCACCACGCCTGCAGCTGATGCAGGCGCTCGGCGGCGTCGTGGCCACGGGCTTCCAGCAGCGCAGCCAATCGCCCGCGGTACTCGACCAGGGTGCGGATGCGCGGCCGCTGCGCCACCCATGCGCTGAGCTGGGCGCGGCTGTCCGGCTTCAGCCAGCGGCCATCGTTGACCAGGCCACGGCGCAACCGGCGTGGCAGCAGGCGGCGCAGCTTGGCCCCGGCCTGCGCGGCCTCCTCGCGCAGGGCCGGCATGAACACGTTGCGCTGGTAATCGGTCATCGCCTGGAAGCGATGCGACAGCAGCGCCTTCAGGGTTTCGGCATCGGGCACGGCGATGTTCGGGCGCACGTCCATGGCCGGTGCCACCCGCAGCACCCTGGCCAGTCGCAGCGCCTGCAGCAGGCGGATCGCACTCCAGCCGATGTCGAACTCCCAGCGCCTCATCGCGAAGCGCGCCGAACTGGGGAAGGCATGGTGGTTGTTGTGCAGCTCCTCGCCACCGATCCAGAACCCCCACGGCGTGAGATTGGTGGAGGTATCGGCCGACTCGTAGTTGCGGTACCCCCACCAGTGGCCCAAGCCATTGACTACGCCCGCCGCCCAGAACGGGATCCACGCCATCTGGATCGCCCACAGCGCCACGCCGGGCAGGCCGAACAGCACACTGTTGATCGCCAGCAGCACTACCGGCCCCAGCGTGGCGTGCGGGGTATACAGGTGGCGCTCGATCGCATCGTCCGGCGTGCCGCGCCCGTACTGCTCGATGTCCGCGCGCATGCCGCGCGCTTCGCGGTACAGCTCCACGCCATGCCAGAACACCTTGCCGATGCCGCGGGTGACCGGGCTGTGCGGATCGTCCTCGGTCTCCACCTTGGCGTGGTGCTTGCGATGGATGGCCACCCACTCGCGGGTGATCATCGACGTGGTCAGCCACAGCCAGAAACGGAACACGTGGGCCAGCGCCGGGTGGAAATCGACCCCGCGATGGGCCTGGCTGCGGTGCAGGTACAGGGTCACCGAGAAGATGGTGATCTGGGTGAAGACCAGCAGCACGCCCAACATGGCCCACCAGCCGAGGCCGAGCACACCACCGGTCAACAGGGACATCAGGGCATCAGACATGGCAGCTCTCCGGATCGACGCGGGGATGGCAGACATGATGGGCGCTTGCGTTGCAAACTGCATCCCTGCGGCGATGTATCGCATCGCCATCCGTGGCACCGTTCACAGTTGGGGACCTGAGTTGTCGAGCCTTGATCCACGCGCCAGCACCATGACTGCCGCCCCGCCCGTTGCGGAGCTGCCCCCCTTGATCGAACTGGACCGCGCCACCGTGGTGCGCGGCCAGGTGAAGGTGCTGCACGGGCTCAGCCTGCGCATCGCGCAGGGCCAGCACACCGCCCTGCTCGGCCCCAACGGCTGCGGCAAGTCGACCTTCATCAAGCTGATCACCCGCGAGCTGTACCCGCTGGCGCAGGTCGACGGCTCCGTGGCGGTAAGGGTGCTGGGGCAGAACCGCTGGCAGGTGGACCGGCTGCGATCGCAGCTCGGCATCGTCACCGGCGATCTCAGCAGCAACCTGGCCGACATGCCGGGCCTGACCGTGGAACAGGCAGTGCTGTCCGGCTTCTTCGCCAGCTACGTGGTGCCGGCCTTCCGCGAAGTGACCGCCGATATGCGCGCACGCGTGGGCGAGACACTGGCGATGACCGGCGCCCTGTCCCTGCGCGACCGCGCCTACGCCGAGTTGTCCGCTGGCGAGACCCGCCGCGTGCTGATCGCCCGCGCGCTGGTCAACCGGCCGCAGGCACTGCTGCTGGATGAACCCTCCACCGGGCTGGACCTGGTCGCCCGCGAGCAGCTGGTGGCGACCATGCGGGTGCTGGCGCAGCAGGGCATCACCCTGGTGCTGGTGACCCACCACATCGAAGAGATCATTCCCGAGATCGAGCGCGTGGTACTGCTGCGCGATGGCCGCGTGCTGGCCGACGGCACCCGCGCCGAGCTGCTGCGCAACGAACCGCTGTCGGCGGTGTTCGGCGGCGCGATCACCGTCTGCGAGCAGGAAGGCCGGCTGACCGCATACGCGGGGTGATCGGCATGCCGTTGTAGAGCCGAGCCCACGCTCGGCTGCTCCTGATCACGGCAAACGGCCGCCGAGCATGGGCTCGCCTCTACACAGGAGCAGCGGGCCGGCCCCCGGCCCGCTGCACGCAACCTCAGAACCGCAACGCCAGCGCGCGCGACTCGATCGGTGCCATCCGGCTCTGGTCCTGCAGCTGCAGGTCACGCAGCTCGTACGGTGCGCCAAAACCGGCCGGCAACGCGGCCTCGTCGAACGGCAGCACCAGCTGGCCGGCGCCTGGGCCATCGAACCACGCGGCTGCATGTGCCTGCGCGACCGGCCTCATCCGGCCATCGCGGGCCGTGGCATACAGCGTGCCACGTGCCTCGTAGCGGCCTGCCGCAGCCACCTGCAGCGGCAGCGCCACCTGGCGGCTGGACGGGTCCGGTGCTGCCTGGCCACTGAAACGCGCGGTCGGCCGTGCCACCGCGAAGGCCACCTTGCCATCGCGCAGCACGCCATCGGCCTGGGCGAACACCTGCAGCTCCCACAGCCCCTGCACGGTGCCGATGTCGGTCGGGATCCGCACCTGCGCGCGCAGGCTGCCATCGGTGGTGCGCAGCAGGCGCTGCGGCCAGCTGCGGCCATCCGGTGCGACAAGCAGGGCTTCCCCCCCCAGGCCGCCACGACGCGATGCCAGCTGCGCGGTGGTGGCGCCGTCTTCCAGCAGGCGTGCCTGCAGCTGCACGTTGCCACCGGCCAGCACCTGCGCCTGGTTGGCCTGCACTTCCAACCGCAGCGGGCTGTTAGGCTCCAGCACCTGCACCACATAGCGGCCCTGCGCCTGCGTGCTCTGCAGGGTGTACGCACCGGCGGCACTGGTCGCGCCGGTGCGCAGCATGCTGCTGCCATCACTCACCGGCATGCCGGCATCCTGCAGCGCGCGCGCATCGACACTGCGGGCCACGCTGCTGCGGCCAGCCGGGTCGCGCACCTGCAGGGTGTTGGCCGGCAGCGCGCGGGCTCCTGCGGCCGGACTCAGCTGGATCACCGCATCGGGCGCCGTCAGCGGCAGGTCCAGGCCGCGCTGCAGCTGCGTGCCATCGACCTGCTGCCAGTAACTGCGGCTGACCGAGGCATATGGCGTGGCCGCCTGCAGCGGCTGTGCCGGGTCCAGCGCCCAGGCAAACGACAACGGCGCGTGTTCGCTTTCATCGGCAGGCAGCGGCGCGGCCACCAATGCGGCAGGCACCTGATCGCCCGCGCGGGCCGCCTGCAGAGGCTGCGCGGCCTGCGCGGCGGAAAGGGACAGTACTGCCAGCACCGCACTGGCCAGCAGGGTGGAATGGGTCGTCATGGTCATCTCTCTCACTGGGTCAGGTCGTTGCGCAGCAGGGTGCCGAGGCCGAAGCACTCGCGCCGGCTCTGGTTGTGGCTGAGCGGTTCTGCGCCCTGGGTGCGCGCTGTGTCGGTGAACCAGGTGGTGCCGGCCGCCTTCTGGCTGCTGCACTCCAGGAAGCCATCGGAGCAGGACGACAACCAGTTCTGGGTGAACTCCAGGCCAACGTTGGCGGCATAGCCACCGCAGTAGCTGTTGCTGTCCCACACCGCCGATTCCACGTCACTGCCGACCACCGCGCGGAACGGCTTGGGCAGCGCCGGGCGACCGGCCGTGCCGTACAGGTTCTGCGCGTTGTAGGTGGCCATGCTGGCCACCTGCTGCTGGCGTACCGCGTCGTTCTTGTAGCCCAGCAGCCAGCCCAGTGACGTTTCGAAGGTATTGCCGTTGAGCACCGCATCGGCCAGTGGCGTGCCCGCCGAAGACGGTGCCAGTGCGTTGACCTTGCGCACCGTGCGGATGATCTTCGGATAGCGGCTGTCGTACGTCGGATTGGACAGGATCCAGCGCATCACGTTGCCGCCGTTGGAATGGGTGATCACCACCAGCTGGGTGATGCCACGGCTGTCGATGAAGCCGGTCAGCTGGTTGGCCAGACAGCCGGCGGCCTCCGGTTTCCACATGTACTGGGTGAAGTCACAGTTGATGACCACATAGTTGCTGCTGTTCGGCAGGCCCTGGCGCACGGTGTCGATGATCGCCGGCTGCCAGTAGTCCTGGGTGGCATTGGTCTGCGCGCCGGTGCCATGCACGAAGGCCACGCCGATCACGTCGGCGGCCTGCGTCGGTGCTGCTGCCAGCCCCAGAAGCAGGGCCAGGACGGTACTTCCTGTTGCGGTGCTGCGCATCGCTTCTCTCCCTCTGTCTTCGGATCCCCCCGACCCGGCTGGAACTGGACGGCCCCTGGTGCCTGCCGATGTGCCGATGCTCACGGTGCGGCCGCGTGAAAGTCCGTGCGCTGCGCCCGGATTCAGCAGACTGGCACCCTTCGATGACGTTCTTCATCTCCTGTGATGACCATGCCGGGTCTGGCCGTATGACCGATGGCCACTGCGGTGCCGCGCACGGGCTGCGATCATGACGCGATGTTTTTCCTCCGGAGCCCGTCCATGTCGCTGATTTCCCACCCTGCCCGCCCGCTGCTCGGCCTCGCCGTTGCCGTGGCCCTGGCCGGCTGTGCTGCCACGGCCACCAAGCCGACCGCCGTCGAAGCCAACATCACCACCAAGGCCGTGGGCTATCTGGACAAGAGCGCTGTTCCGGCCAGCCTCGATCTGGTGCCGGCACCGCCGGTGGCCGGTTCGGCCGCCCTCGCCCTGGACGAACAGGTCAGCCGTGAAGCCCGCGCGCTGCGAGGCAGCCCGCGCTTCGCCCAGGCCGGCATCGATGCGGAACTCGGCTTCCCCGAAGGTGCAAACCACTTCTCCTGCGCCGCCGACATCGACGTCGATGCGGTGAAGACTCCGGCGCTGTATCGACTGCTGGAGCGCAGCCGGATCGACGCCAGCGCCGCTACCAAGGCAGCCAAGAACCACTACCAGCGCCCGCGCCCGTTCATGGTCAACGGTGAGCCGACCTGCTCGCCGAAGGACGAGGATGGCCTGCGCAAGAATGGTTCCTATCCATCCGGCCACACCGCGATCGGCTGGGCCTGGGCACTGATCCTGTCGGAGATCGTGCCGGACCGCGCCGATGCCATCCAGGCCCGCGGCCGCAACTACGGCGAGAGCCGCCTGGTATGCAACGTGCACTGGCAGAGCGACATCCTCGAAGGCCGCTTCATGGGTGCCGCCGCCGTGGCCCGCCTGCACGACAACGCCGCGTTCAACAAGGACCTGCTGGCCGCACGCAAGGAGATCGCTGCCGCGCGCAAGGCCGGCCTGCACTCCAGCCGCGACTGCACCACCGAGAACGCGGTACTGAAGGTGCGCCCGCAGAGCGCGCTGTAGGCGCCTGCGCGATCGGCCATTGCCGGCCAGCGGCCGGCACTACCGGTGGGTGCGAAGCAGAAGGGCCGGCAGTGCGCCGGCCCTTCTTCATTGCACTACCGCAGCGACC
>NZ_JBHHMJ010000746.1:0-1296 GCF_042136455.1 Stenotrophomonas sp. 3diitr2024 | reverse complement strand
CAGATCCCTTTTCCTGCGGAAAAGGGATCTGACCCCGGAAGCCGCCGGCTGTTGCTTTTGCTTCTGCTCTTTTCTTTTGATCTTCCGTGGCTGGCGCACACGGAAACTGTCAGAGGCCGGGCGGGATGGGCTGCGCAGGGGCGTGAGCCGCATGGATGCGGCGACCGAGCTTACATGGACGTACTTGCAGCGGCCCCTGCGCAGTCCATCCCGCCCGGCCAAGCACGGCTGTTGCTTTCACGCCCCCCAGCCAGCCACGAGGGGCTCCGCCGTTGGCCGTATCCGCGCCGAAGGCGCGATAATGACCGGATGGAAACTGTCCGCATCGCTACCCGCAAGAGCCCGCTCGCCCTCTGGCAGAGCGAACACGTCGCCGACCGCCTGCGCCAGGCCCACCCCGGCCTGCACGTGGAACTGGTGCCGATGACCACCCGCGGTGACGAGGTGCTGGACCGCTCGCTGGCCGCCATCGGTGGCAAGGGCCTGTTCCTGAAGGAACTGGAGCTGGCCATGCTGCGGGGTGAGGCCGACTGCGCCGTGCACTCGCTGAAGGATGTGCCGATGGAACTGGACGCGCCCTTCGCGCTGCCGGCGATGCTGACCCGGCACGACCCGGCCGATGGTTTCGTCTCCAACCTGTACGCCTCGCTGGACGCGCTGCCGATCGGCGCGCGGGTCGGCACCTCGTCGCTGCGCCGCCAGGCCCAGCTGCGCGCGCTGCGCCCGGACCTGGAGCTGCTGGACCTGCGTGGCAACGTCAACACCCGCCTGGCCAAGCTCGACAACGGTGGCTACGACGCCATCGTGCTGGCGGTGGCCGGCCTCGAGCGCCTGGGCCTGGGCGAGCGCATCGTCGCGCGCCTGCAACCGCCGCAGTGGTTGCCGGCGCCGGCGCAGGGCGCGGTGGCGGTAGAGTGCGACGGAGGCAACACGCGCCTGATGGCGCTGTTCGCCACGCTTGATGACGCCGCCACGCGCGCCTGCGTGGAAGCCGAGCGGGCCATGAACCGCGCGCTGCATGGCAGCTGCCACGTGCCGGTGGCGGCGATCGCGCAGTGGCAGGGCGACGACCTGCACCTGCAGGGCCTGGTCGGCAGCGCCAGTGATGGCCGCGCCGTGCGTGCCGAAGCGGTGGGCCCGGCCCGTGATCCGGAAGCGCTGGGCCAGCGGGTGGCGAAGCTGCTGCTGGATGCCGGTGCCGGCGAACTGCTGAACGTCTGAGGCACCGCAGGTAGTGCCGGCCGCTGGCCGGCAACCTCATGCCGCCGATTGAACGCTGTTGCCGGCCAGCGGCCG
>NZ_JBHHMJ010000743.1:0-11953 GCF_042136455.1 Stenotrophomonas sp. 3diitr2024 | reverse complement strand
TCGATGGCCTCATTCACCGGCATACAGCTCCCAACGTTGCGCGCGGATCTCCACCAGCAGTTCCCGCAGTTCGCGATCCAGCGCGCGGTCTTCTTCAACCAGGGCGATGCGCTGCCCCAGGTCGGCGTACATGTCGGCCAGACTGCCATGCAGCTGCGCGTTCAGGCCAACCCGTTCGCGCAGCGCCAGGCCCTGGCGGGCGGCGATCAGCATCGCGGCCACCACTTGCTCGGTCAGCTCGATCACGCGCAGGCAGTCGCGCGCGGCGATGGTGCCCATGCTGACCTTGTCCTGGTTGTGGCACTCGGTGGAGCGCGAAAACACGCTGGCCGGCAGGGTCTGCTTCAGCGCTTCGGCCGTCCAGGCCGACACGCTGATCTGCAGCGCCTTCAGGCCGTGGTTGATGGCCGCGCGCGGGCCCGTGGCCGCCGACAGGTTGGCCGGCAGGCCATGGTTGTAGCGGGCATCGACCACCAGCGCCAACTGGCGGTCGAGCAGATCGGCCACGTTGGCTACGGTGTTCTTCAGGGTGTCCATCGCCAGCGCGATGTGGCCGCCGTAGAAGTGGCCGCCATGCAGGATGCGCTCGCCATCGGCATCGATCAGCGGATTGTCGTTGGCGCTGTTCAGTTCGGTTTCGATCAGCTGGCGCAGGAACGGCAGGCTGTCCTCCAGCACGCCGATCACGTGCGGCGCGCAGCGCAGCGAGTAGCGGTCCTGCAGGCGCTGTTCATTGCGCGGCGGACGCTCGCTGTGCAGGTCGCTGCGCAGGCGCGCGGCGATGCGGCCCTGGCCCGGATGCGGCTTGGCCGCGAACAGGGTTTCGTCGAAGTGGTGCGCGTTGCCGTCGCTGGCCAGCACGTTGAACGCGGTCAGGCGCGTGGCCATGCGCGCCAGGTAGTCGGCGCGCTGCCAAGCCAGGCAGGCCAGGCCGGTCATCACCGCGGTGCCGTTCATGATCGCCAGGCCTTCCTTCGGCCGCAGCTTCAGCGGGGTCATGCCGATCTTCGCCAGCACCTCGGCCGCCGGCTGCACGCGGCCATCGTGCAGCACCTCGCGCTCGCCACACAGCACCGCAGCCACGTACGACAGCGGGGTCAGGTCGCCGCTGGCACCGACCGAGCCTTCGGCCGGAATCATCGGCAGCACATCGTGCTGCAGCAGCGTGGCCAGGCCTTCCAGCAGCGGCACGCTGACACCGGACATGCCGCGCACCAGCGATGCCAGGCGCGCGGCCAGCACCGCACGGGTCTCGACCGGGTCCAGGTAGCGGCCCAGGCCGCAGCCATGGTAGGTGTACAGGTGGTGCGGCAGTTCAGCCACCAGCGCCGGCGGGATGTTCACCGTGCACGAATCGCCATAGCCGGTGGTCACACCGTAGATCACGCCATCCTCGCGCAGCAGGCGGTCAAGGAAGTCGGCACCGCGCTGGATGTGTGCGCGGAACGCCGGCGCGTCGCTCAGTGCGGCCTCGCACTGGCGCTGGGCCAGGGCAACCACGTCTTCGATGGTCAACGGTGCATCGCCAAAGCGGCACACGGGTACGGCGTCAGTCGTCATGCGGAGCCTGATCCCAGAAGGGGAAGAAATTGAACCAGTCCAACGGGGACTGGATGACCTGGAGTTCCAGCCAGCGCGCGAAGCGCTGTGCCTGTTCGGCAAGTGCCGCGTCGCGCGAGCCACGCGGCAGCACGATGCGTTCGGCGAATTGTTCAAATGCCACGCGATAGCCCTCGCCCTGGTGCAGGCAGGCCATGGTGTAGACCGGGCAGCCCAGCGCCGCGGCCAGCACATAGGCGCCGATCGGGAATGGCGCGCGATGGCCGAGGAAATCGGCGGTGACGCTGCGGCCGCCCTGCACCGGCGTGCGGTCGCCGACGATGGCGACGAAGCCACCGGCCGCCACGCGCTCGGCCAGCATCACCGCGGTGGCCGGCCCCATTTCGGTGACCTGCACCAGCTCCACCGCCGCCAGCGGGTCCAGCCGCTGCAGCAGGCGGTTGAAGCGCTGCGCGTGCGCGGTGTGCACCAGCACGGTGATGCGGAACCCCGGCACCTGTTCGGCCAGCACCTGGCACAGTTCCAGGCAGCCGATGTGCGCGGTGAGGATCAGACCGCCTTCGCGGCGCGCGATCTTCTGCAGCACCAGGTCGCGGTGCAGGTGAATACGGTTGGCCGGGTAGCGCCCGCCCAGGCCGAGGATCTTGTCCAGCATCGTGTCGGCGAAGGCGAAGAAGTGGCGCAGGCTGTCGCGCCGGGTCGGCGCGCGGCCGAGCACACCGCTGTATGCCTGCAGCCGCTGCAGGTACTGCATCGAGGCCTGTCGCCCCACACGGTTGCCCAGCCAATGGCAGGCCACCACCGGCCACGCGCACAGGCGGAATGGCCAGCGCCCGAACCAGCGGTGCACCCAGCACAGGAACAGCACGCCGGCCACCGACGTCGATTCGCCGATATCGGCCCAGTGCGGGGCATCCTGCGCGGTCGCCATCTCAGCGCTGCCCCTGCAGGCGGCGCCACAGCAGCCGCGGTGCGCGCCAGAGCATGCCGAAGAACAGGCGGGTGTGCATGCGGCTGATGCGCACGTTGTCGCGCCACACATCGAAGTGCGACACGCCATCGGCGGGATAGGTCACGCGCGTGGCCAGGTGCTCGACCGGCAGCTGGCGCCAGTACAGGCGCACCATCACTTCAGTATCGAAATCCATGCGCCGGCCGATGGTCTCTTCACCGATCAGGCGCAGCACCGGTGGCAGTGGATACACCCGGAAGCCGCACATGGTGTCGCGCAGGTGCAGCGACAGCGTGTTGATCCAGACCCAGACGTGGGTGGCGTAGCGGCCATACAGGCGTGCCTTGGGAACACTGGCGTCGTAGGCCGGAATGCCGCAGATCACCGCGTCGGGATGCACACGCGCGGCCTCGATGAAGCGTGGCAGGTCAGCGGTATCGTGCTGGCCGTCTGCGTCGATCTGCAGCACGTGGCTGTAGCCACGCGCGCCGGCTTCAGCAAAACCGGCCAGCATCGCCCCACCCTTGCCCTGGTTGGCGTCCAGGCGCAGCAGGTCGACGCCCTGGCGCTGTGCCAGCGTGCGCAGCACCGCCGCGCACGCCTCATGCGAACCATCGTCGACCAGCAGGCAAGGCAAGCCAGCGGCCTGCACATCGTCGACCACCGCCACGATGGCGTGCTCGTGGTCGTAGACGGGAATCACCAC
Organism: Stenotrophomonas sp. 3diitr2024; assembly: GCF_042136455.1. Taxonomy (NCBI): domain Bacteria; kingdom Pseudomonadati; phylum Pseudomonadota; class Gammaproteobacteria; order Lysobacterales; family Lysobacteraceae; genus Stenotrophomonas; species Stenotrophomonas sp. 3diitr2024. The sequence goes on along the minus strand of NZ_JBHHMJ010000743.1, from coordinate 8,735 downwards.
CAGTGGCGCAAACGCGGCACCGGCAACGGCCGGGTCAGTCCGCATCGGCGAACACCACCCTGCCGCTGGCATGTACACCGTGGCTGGAGGTATAGCGGAAGGCCAGCACGTTGCGTGCGGCATCCCAGTCCAGCTGCAGGGTCAACTCATCGCCGGGGCGGGCCACGTGCTGGAACTTCACCGCGTCCATGCGCAGGAACGCGCGCGGCATCGCAAATGCCTGGCGGCCGAAACGCATCGCCCAGTCCAACTGCGCCACACCGGGCAGGATCGCCGCCTGCGGGAAGTGGCCCTGGAACGGCCGCAGCGCCGGGTCGAGGGTCATGCGCAGCGTGGCGCTGGCGGCGTCGCGGCGGTCCCAGACCGGCACCGGCATCAGTGGCTGGAACAGCGCCGCCAATGCCGCCTGGGTCACCTTGCCCTGCGCGTTGATCGGCAACGCCTGCACCAGGCGCCAACGGCGCGGCCGGGTCACCGCGTCATGCGCATGCGCCAGGCGCGCGCCCAGGCGTTGGCCCAGCGCACGGCGCGCGGCGTCGCCGCCCTCCAGCAGCGCCGGATCGGCCGGAACCACCACGGCGGCCAGCTGCTCGCGCTGCCCGGGCAGCACCAGCACGCGCACGTCATCCACTTCGGCGTCTTCGCGCAGCGCGCGTTCCAGCGCATCCAGCGAGACGCGGCGCTCTTCGATCTTGACGATGCGGTCGGCGCGGCCCAGCAGCCGGAAACGGCCATCGGCCAGGGCTTCCACGCGGTCCTGGGTGCGCCACCAGCCGGGGGTTTCCAGATGCGCCGAGGCCACCGCCAGGCAGCCGTCGTCGATCCGCCACTGCACACCCGGCAGCGGCTGCCACGGCGGCAGGTCGGTGTCCCAGCGGCGCCAGGCGATACCGCCGGTCTCGCTGCTGCCATAGACCTCGGTCGGGGCCACGCCCAACCACTGCCGCACGTGTCGCGCCGCGTCCTCCGGCAGCGGGCCACCGGAGGAGAACACCGCGCGCAGGCGGCCATGCAGGCTGGCCCAGTCGAGCTGCTCGGGCAGGCGCTTGAGATGGGCCGGCGTCGCCACCAGCACCGTGTCGGTACCGGCCAGCGCACCCACCAGGTCTTCGTGGAAGAACCGACGCGGATGGATCAGGCGGCCGGCGGCCAGCGGCCACAGCACGCGGAACAGCAGCCCGTAGATGTGCTGGTGGGACACCGTGCCGTGCACCTGCGCGCCATCCAGCTGCGCACCGAACGCGGCCTGCAGCGCTTCCACCTCGCGCGCCAGCTGGTCCAGGCGCTTGCCGATCGCACTGGGCTGGCCGGTGCTGCCGGAGGTGAACACGCACAGCTCGCAGGCGCGCTCGTCCAGCGCCTGCAGTTCGTCGTCCAGTGTGGCGTCCAGCGCCGCCAGCGGGCGGTAGTCGGCCGGTACGTCGCCCGCGAAACCGCTCACCTGCGGCTGCAGCGCCTGCAGCGTGGCCGGCAGGTTGTCAGCGGCCAGGAACACCCGCTTGCCGGCATGCCAGGCGCCGAACAGCGCCGCAGCGAAGGCCACGGCGTCATCGAAATACAGGGCCCAGTCGCGGCCTTCAGCCGCCGCAAAGGCGGCGCGCCAGCCCCGTACGCGCTGGCGGAAGCAGGCGTGGTCAACCATGTCTCCGTCGCACAGGCCGACGCTGCGCTGCGGCCGCGCCTCCAGCAGCAGCCGGTCCAGGGCAATCCACTCAGCCATGCGCGTGCGCCGCCTTCACCCGCCGCCGCACCAGCCACTCACCTGCGAACAACACGCCCATCATCACGTACGCCAACAATCCGTTGTAGAGCATCCAGGCCCGGTCCGACGCGTACAGCGCGGTCAGCAGGGCCAGGCTGCCGTTGAGAACGAAGAAGCCGCACCACACCTGGGTGACGCGGCGGGTATAGGCCACCGCGAACGGGGGCAGGTCCGGCTCCTGCAGCCGCGCCAGGCGCTCCACCAACGGCGGCCCGAAGCGCAGGCTGGTGCCGAACACCGCCAGCATCACCGCATTGACCAGCGCCGGGTACAGCTTCAGCGGCAGGGCCTGGTTGAGCACGGTGGCCAGCACCGCCAGCAGGCCGGTGCCGGCGGCGGCGGCCCACCACAACGGCTGGCGCGTGCTCAGCGCACGCAGCAGGGCCAGGGTGAACAGCAGCAGCGACAGCCAGCGCGGCTCGAAGCGGCCCATCGCCAGGTACACCAGCAGCGGGTAGGCAAGCGAAATCGCTGCCACCACGACGGTACGTGCGCGAGCCATGGCGAAGCCGCCGGCGCTGCGGTCAGGCGGCTGCCTGGTCCGGCAGCAGTCCATACACGACATCAACGATGTCCTGCACGGTGCGCACGGCCTTGAACGCTTCCGGCTGCAGGTTGCGGCCGAGCAGTGGCTTGAGCTGCACGATCAGGTCGACCGCATCGATGCTGTCGATGTCCAGGTCGTCGTAGAGCCGGGCCTCGGGGGTGATCCGGGCGGTTTCAATCTCGAAGCTGTCGGTCAGGATGCTGACGATGCGTTCGAACAGTTCATTCTTGGTCATGGCTATTCCTGGCGCCGTTACGACTGGCGGGCGGCGACGAACTCGCCGAGCGCGCGCACGCTGGAGAAATGGCGACGGGTTTCTTCCGAATCGGCCGAGAGGCTGACACCGTACTTCTTCTGCAGCGCCAGGCCCAGCTCCAGCGCGTCGATCGAATCCAGGCCGAGGCCCTCGACGAACAGCGGCGCGGTCGGATCGATGTCCTCCGGCGTGATGTCCTCCAGCGAAAGGGAGGAAATGATCAATTCCTTGATCTCGTGCTCAAGTGCTTGCACGGGGCGGATCTCCAGACAGGTCGAAATAACGAGAAAGGTGCTCGGTGACGCGGCGGGCTGCCAAGGCATCCCCCCTCGGCGAGTCGTCATCGGCCAGGAAGGGCGCGATCGGGATATCTTCGCCGATCTGCAGCCGAACGTGAAAGCGACGTGAGGGGACACGATACCACTTCTGTCCCTTGGTCAACGTGGGCGGGGTGCAGGTGATCCGCACCGGGGTGATGTCCAGCCGGCCACGGACGGCGATGTTGGCGGCCCCGCGCTGCAGCCGCGGCGGCTGGCCCGGCACGCTGCGGGTGCCTTCGGGGAAGATCACCAGGGTGCCGCCGGCGTGCACCGCCGCCACGCAGTCATCGACCAGGCCAGCGCCATCGTCATTGGAGATGTAGCCGGCCGCCCGCACCGGACCGCGCATGAACGGGTTGCAGGCCACGGCCCGTTTCACCACGCAATCGGCGTTGGGCAGCAGCGAGATCAGGCAGACCACGTCGATCAGGGTCGGGTGATTGGCCAGCACCAGCAAACCGTCGCGCTGCAGGCGTTCACCGCCCTCGATCTGGTAGGTCATCACCCCCAGCGCGCGCATCAGGCGCAGATGGCTGGCAAAGGCAACCTGAACCACGCGGCGGGCCCGGCGGCGACGGACCACCGGGTCGCGCATCAGCAGCAGCACCGGCATCACCAGCACGCCCAGCAGCAGGCCGCCCATGCCGAATGCGGCAAAGCTCAGGCCGGTGCCGAGCACCCGCCAGGCATGATCGAGACGGCGCAGCGCCTCAGCCACGGCGCCCCCAGCGCCAGCGCTGGCCCTGGGCCACGTGCTCAAGCGCCGGCGCACCGGACAGCAGGAAGCGGTGCAGGTCCAGCGCGTGCGGCAGCGCGCCCGGGGCGGTGGCAGGGGCCTCCGGCGCCGCCTCCCACTGCAGGGAGAGGGTCGGCTGGCCCGGCATCGGCGCCGTCAAACGCCAACACCAGGCAAAGAACGGGTCGGGTTCGTCGGCGAACGTCGAGTAAATCTCGGGAAGGCGCGACTCATACACCACGACCCGCACTTCGCGGGCGCCATCGGCGAGCAGACCGGCCGCTTCCAGACAGGCGGTCTCGACCGTGGCCTGGCCGGCGGCCAGCGCCAGGTAGTTGCCACGGTGGCCGCGCGCGATCGAGTACAACGCCGCGATCGCGTTGTGCACCGACAGGCCGAACCCCGTCGGTGACAAGGGCTGATCACTGGCCAGCGCCCCCAGCAGCTCCATCGAACGGGCCACGTCGCCGTGGCGGCTGGCGAACACCAGCGGGACCTGGTTGTCCGCCCCCTGCCCATCCTCGCACCAGCAGGCAGCCTGGATCGCCATCCGGCCCAGCCGCTCGATGCGGCGGCGCTGCATTGCCGGGATCTCGGCCAACGCCGGCGTGTCTTCGCCAACCGGCGGATACGGCGCATCGGCCCAGCCCAGCCACTGGCTACGCTCGCTCAGGCCGGGCGCCCAGGCAGCCCAGTCGACGATGGAGAATTCGATCATTTAGCGAAGGTGCTTCAACGGGAAAACAATAGGCACGAGCCATTACGGCGACGCGCGGCGGCCCCCCATTCCTGCAGCCGTGCGTCCGTCCAGGACGTCGCCGGCCGCCCCCCTGGCTGCCGGAAAGGAGCGCACGCTAGCACGTCCTGCACGGGGTGTGCAGGTTTCACATTCCCCAACACGGGAGCCGGCACCGGCGGCCCCCGCTTCAATCGATCAGTGGTAACCGGTATCGGCGTGCACCTTGCCGCGGAACACCCGGTACGACCACGCCGTGTAGCCGAGGATGACCGGCAGCAGAATGACCAGCCCGACCAGGGTGAAGCCCAGCGAGGAGGCCGGCGCGGCGGCCTGCCACAGGGTCATCGACGGTGGCAGCAGGTAGGGCCACATCCCCAGCACCAGGCCGAGGAAGCCGAGTACGAACAGGGCCAGGCTGAGCAGGAACGGCGGCAGGTCACGGCGCGGGTGGGTGGCACTGCGCCACAGCGCAGCGGCTACCGCCAGGGTCAGCAGCGGCACCGGCGACAGCCACCAGAAGTTGCCGTCGCTGAACCAGCGCGCCATCAACCGCGAATCGAGGAACGGCAGCCAGCTGCTGACCAGGCCCATCGCCGCGATCACCGCCACCACCAGCGGCCGGGTCATCTGCCGCGCCAGCGCCTGCACGCGCCCTTCGGTCTTCAGGATCAGCCAGGTGCTGCCCAGCAGCGCATAGCCGGCCACCAGCGCGGCACCGGTCAGCATCGCGAACGGGCTGAACCAGGCGAACGGCCCGCCCTGATAGACACCGTCCACCAGCGGGATGCCCTGCACCAGGGTGCCCAGGATCACGCCCTGGGCGAACGTCGCCAGCAGCGAACCGAGGCCGAACGCCACGCTCCACAGCCGGCGTGACCGATGTGCCTTGAAGCGGAATTCAAAGGCCACGCCACGGAACACCAGCGCCACCACCAGCACCAGCACCGGCAGGTACAGCGCCGACAACAGCACCGCATAGGCCCTGGGGAAGGCCGCCAGCAGGCCGGCACCACCCAGCACCAGCCAGGTCTCGTTGCCGTCCCAGATCGGCGCGGCGGTGTTCATCATCAGGTCCAGCTGCTCCTCGTCCTCGGCGAAGGGGGCGAGGATGCCGATGCCAAGCACGAAGCCGTCCAGCACCACGTACATCAGCACGCCGAAGCCGATCACCGCGAACCACGCCACCGGCAGCCAGGTCATCAGGTCCATGTCAGCGCTCCTCCAGCGGTTCGTCGGCTGCCGACAGCGGGCGCGCCGGGGTGTGGCTGCCGTGGTCCAGCGACGGCCCTTCGGCGTAGGGCTGCGGTCCGTGGCGCAGGATCTTCACCAGGTACCAGATGCCCCAGCCGAACACGAAGGCATAGCCAACCACGTAGACACCCAGCGACAGCGCGGTCATCCACGCGCTCTGCGGGCCGACCGCATCGGCGGTGCGCAGCAGGCCATACACCACCCATGGCTGGCGCCCCATCTCGGTGACGAACCACCCCGACAGCAGCGCGATGAAACCGCTGGGCAGCATCCAGTTCCAGCCGCGCAGCAGCCATGGCGAATCGAGCAGCTTGTTGCGCCACAGCTGGAAGGCCGACACCCAGGCCAGCAGCAGCATCAGCGTGCCCAGTCCGACCATGATGCGGAAGGCAAAGAACACCGGCGTCACCGGCGGCCGCTCGCTGGCCGGTACCGCGGTCAGCGGGTCGAAGGTGCCGTCCAGGCTGTGGGTCAGGATCACGCTGCCCAGCTTCGGGATGGCCACTTCGAAATCGTTGCGCTCCTCCTTCTCGTTGGGCAGCGCGAACACCACCAGCGGTACACCCTCGCCTTCCCGGGTCTCATGCCAATGCGCTTCCACCGCCGCGATCTTCATCGGCTGGTGCTTGAGCGTGTTCAGGCCATGCATGTCGCCGACGAAGATCTGCACCGGCACGGTCAGCGCGGCGAATGCCACAGCGGCGATCAGCATGCGCCGGCCCGCTTCCACGTGCGTGCCCCTGCGCAGGTACCACGCACCCACGCCACCAATCACGAAACAGGTGGTGATGAACGAACCCAGCGCCATGTGCGCGAGGCGGTAGGGGAACGAGGGATTGAACACCACCTGCCACCAGTCCACCGGATGCACGATGCCGTTGACCATCTCGTAGCCGGCCGGCGTGTGCAGCCAGCTGTTGGACGACAGGATCCAGAACGTGGAGAACAGCGTGCCCAGCGCAACCATGCAGGTGGACAGGAAATGCAGGCGCGGCGAGACCCGGCCCCAGCCGAACATCATCACGCCGAGGAAGCTGGCTTCCAGGAAGAACGCGGTCAGCACCTCGTAGGTCAGCAGCGGGCCGATGACCGTGCCGGCCACCTCGCTCAGCCGCGGCCAGTTGGTGCCGAACTGGAACGCCATGACGATGCCGCTGACCACGCCCATGCCGAACGACACCGCGAAGATCTTCTGCCAGAAGAAATACAGCTCGCGCCACACCGGCAACTTCGTGCGCAGCCAGCGCCATTCGATGAAGGCCAGCCAGCTGGCCGTGCCGATGGTGAAGGCGGGGAACAGCACATGGAAACTGATGACGAATCCGAACTGGATCCGGGACAACAACAACGCGTCCAAGGGACGCCTCCTGCCTGTGACCGGTGGGATACCGGACCACTTTAGGAGGATTTCGTTAAGACGGGATGCGACCGGGTGACGCGCTGCTTCACTTTGTCGCAGGTGGACCGGCTCAGGAAAGGGTCCAATTTCAGATGGGCCGGACAAATTGCAACTCGTTGCATATCTGCGGGTCCTTTGACATGAGAGCTTCTTGCCGTCCTGGGTTGCTGACTGCAGTCGGCCGAGTTCGGCAGGCAGCACTGCAACTTTCGCCGGTTCCTCACGAAACATCGCCAAAATCAGCCAAATCATTTAGAGAACCAATGATCACAACTTCCCAACGCCGTGAGCTTCTGCGCGCGCTTTACTCCACCGAAAGGCTCTACCTTGGCTTCTCAGCCTCATCGATTTTCCAAGAGCAGCCAGCGCGCAACTTTCTGGATTCGTTGTGGAACTTGGTTGCGACTGGCGACATGCCTTCACAACGTCTAATGAGCGAGACCCATCTCTATCTCGAGAACGCCGTTCCACTCGACCAGTACGGTGTTTCAGCCGCTGACAATAAAGGCGAGGCGTTCGTTCTGGCCTTGGATTCACTGGTGCTTTTCCTGACCGATGAATCTTCAGAATCGCTTGACTTCATCCCTGAGGAGTTCGAAAGATTCGTCGTCGAGGAAGTGGTGACCGATGAGATGATCGATCAGCAGGGTCCAACACGACAAACGCTGCTGGTCACGACGGAGGTCCGAGCAGAGATTGATAATCATCCGCTGATCAGGGCGTTCCTCAGCCAGATTCAGCTGGATGAATGGAAGTCGAGGAGCATCGATCTGAATCCTGAAGATATCGAAAAATCGAAGGGATGATCCAAGTGGTCCCCGTGGACGGGTTGCAGAAGGTTTCGATCGGGCTTGAGGCACGGCGGCTCCATAAAGGGCCCCGGGTTTGATCTTCAATCAGTGCCAGAAGTACCAGGCCGCCGCAGCCAACAGCGCGCCAAACAACAGCACCTGCACCACCACATAGCCCACGCCACTGTCGCGCGACTCGGCGGCAATGCGCTTCTGCAGCGCCTCACTCACGTCCGGCGCTTCTTCCTGCCGAGCCTGCTTACGCAACGCCTGCGCCAGCGCGCGCTCTTCCGCATCGCGAGGGTCGGTGGGTGGGTTCACAGCAGCTCTCCGGCAGTGGCATGCCGCGTCAGTTCCTGCTTCAGGACCTGGCGCGCACGGTGAAGGTGGCTCTTGATGGTACCGCGCGCCAGCCCAGTCACCTGCTCGATCTCGGCCAGATCGAAATCCTCCAGGTAATGCAGGCCGACGATCAGCCGCTGCGGTGCACTCAGCCGTTCCAGCGCCTCGCCAAGATGGCGACCAGCCTGCAGCGCCTCGCTCAGTTCAGCCGGCCCCGGCCCTTCATCGCCGATCCCCAATTCCTCCGGCACCTCCACCGCCACCATCCATTGCGCCTCCAGCCGCCTCCGGCGCAGGTGCTGCAGCGCGGTGGTGTAGGCCACCCGCGAAACCCAGGTACGCAACGAAGATTCAAAGCGGAACCGGTGCAGCTGGCGGAACACCGCCAGGAAGGTTTCCTGCAGCAGGTCGGCCACCTGATCACGGTCGCCCACCATGCGCCCGATCACATGCGCGCAGGTGCGTTGATGGGTCTCGACCAGCTGCGAAAACGCCGCCTGCGAGCCATCGATGATGGCCCGCACCAAGGCTTGGTCCGCATCCAGCGGTGCAGCGGGTGCCGCCGTCGCCGCTGCATCGTGGCGGCGACGGC
>NZ_JBHHMJ010000737.1:0-6801 GCF_042136455.1 Stenotrophomonas sp. 3diitr2024 | reverse complement strand
CGGTATAGCTACGACGGGTGATACGGGACATAAGGGACCTCCAAGTGCGATCAAAGTATCGCTTCTTGGCGTCCGCTGACGGGGGGCCAGATCAGTGAGCCGCATGGATGCGGCGACCGAGCTACATGGACGTACTTGCAGCGTCCCCCTCAATCGGACCCACCCCGCCATCCCACGGATAGCACGCTTTTGCCGTTGCCGTTGCCGTTGCTCCAAGCAGGTGCAGGGCGCAGCCCTGCCGAGCACCCCTTACCTCAGCTGGCTGTCCTTGCTGCCACGCCGGTTGTAACCGGCATGCGCCTGCTCTTCTTCGTCATGCGCCTGCTGGCACGCCACGCACAGGCGAACTCCCGGCACAGCACGACGTCGCGCCAACGGAATCGGCGCTTCACATTCCTCACAGTGCTCGAGGCCCGGGCCCTGCCGCAGCTGGCGGCGCGCGCGGGCGATCGCATCGTCGACGGTGGCGTCGATCTGGTCCTGGACCGCGCCATCTCCCGCCCAACCGGTGGCCATGGTCTTCCTCCGCAGGTGTGTCGCCTGATATGGGGACGATACACCCGCGCACAAAGGAGCAGGCCAGTGTTGCGCCGAGCCGTGCCCGGTGCGCCTTCAGCAAGCTGAGCAGAACGCCAACGGATCCAATCGGGGCGATCGCGACTTAATCCCCTCCGTCCCCTTTTTGCTTACCAGATCAGGTCGTCCGGCACCTGGAACTGGGCGTAGTAGGCGTCGTCCTCGGCGTTGCCGGTGGAGATCTCGGCAGTCGAGCCCGGCTGGCCGTGGTCGACGATGATCGCCTCCGGGGCCCGCTCGCGCACCTTCTCGGCGGCGGCGCGCGGCAGCAGGGCGTAACCCTCGCCATTGGCGACGATGACCAGCACGCCCACCGACAGCGCCTTGCGCAGCTTGGGGTCGATCAGCAGGGTGCGGATCGCCGCGCCATCGCTGAAGCGATACTCGTCATCGCCCTTGTGGGGTACTGCATGGGCCGCGATGATCTGCTTCGCCTGTGCCTTCTGTTCCGCCTGCCTGGCCTGGGCATTGCGCTCGGCGGCCAGCGCACGGTCGCGCTCGACCTTCTCGGCGCGGGCACGTTCAGCCTCACGCTGGACCTCGGCCGAGGCCGATTCGGCCTTGCCCTGGCGGGCCTTGGCCTGCTCCCGCGCGGCGGCGCTGGCCTGCGACTTCTTGGCCAGACCGGCCTTGAGCAATTGTTCCTGCAGCGCGTTGGGCTTTGCCATGGTTGGTACATACCGCGTGTAATCTTGGATGCTTCCATTCTACCGACGCCCCGCCGCCCCTGCATGGCAGTCCTGAAGTACCTCACCGGCTACCCCGAACCCCTGGTCGCCCAGGTCAGCGAACTGCTGGCGCAGGGCAAGCTCGGCCCCTGGCTGCAGCAGCGCTATCCCGACCCGCACGAGGTGCGCAGCGACCGCCAGCTGTACGACTACACCCAGGCGCTGAAAGATCGCTACCTGCGCAAGTCGGTGCCGCTCAACAAGGTCTGCTACGACAACACCCTGGAAGTGATCAAGCACGCGCTGGGTACGCATACCGCCATTTCCCGCGTGCACGGCAGCCGCCTCAAGGCCAGCCGTGAGATCCGCATCGCTACGGTATTCCGCCAGGCGCCAGCGGCGTTCCTGCGCATGATCGTGGTGCATGAGCTGGCCCACCTGAAGGAAGCCGACCACAACAAGGCCTTCTACCAGCTGTGCCAGCACATGGAACCGGATTACCTGCAGCTGGAGTTCGATACCCGTCTCTACCTGACCGAGCTGGCCAACCGCAGCCAGCGCTGACCGGCCGCAGCAGCTACACTGCGCGCCCCCTGCCCGACCTGCCCGCCATGGAACCGATCCGTCTCGACAAACGCCTGTCCGCCCTGCTCGGCATCCCCCGCGGCGAAGCGCGGCGCTATATCGAAGGCGGCTGGGTAACGGTCGACGGCGAAGTGGTGGAACAGCCGCAGCGCCCGGTCGATGACAGCGTGGTGATCGTCGTGGCCGAGCAGGCCAGTGATGAAAAGGCCGAGCGGGTCAGCATGCTGCTGCACAAGCCGGCCGGCGTTGCTGCTGAGACCCTGTGTGCGCTGGTCAGCAGTGACAGCCGCAGCGAACTTGATGCCAGCGACATCCGTCCGTTGCAGCGCCATTTCCACGGCCTGCAGCTGGCCGCTGCACTTCCGGCCAGCGACAGCGGCCTGGTGGTGGTCAGCCAGGATCCGGCCACGCTGGCCCATCTACAGCGCAATCTGGGCCGCACCGAACAGGAATACCTGATCGAAGTGGCCGAAGGCGGCCCCGAGCGAGGACCGTGGCTGCTGGCGCGGCTGCAGCAGGAATCCGGCGGCGCGAAGGTCAGCTGGCAAAGCGAGCAGCGCCTGCGCTTTGCCGGCAAGGGGCTGACCGCCAAGGGGCTGCGCGTGTCGGTGACCGCCGCCGGGCTGCAGGTGCTGGCCGTGCGCCGACTGCGCATCGGCCGCGTGGCATTGGGGCCGCTGCCGCCGGCGCAGTGGCGTTACCTGGGCAGCGACGAGCGGTTCTGAGGCCTGCGGGTCAGGGCCCTTTCCTGCAGAAACGGGTCCGCCCCCCATCCGTGACGCCCGCGGGGTCGGATCCCTTGCCGAAGGCAAGGGCGCTGACGCCCTATCGATCCTGCAGGCATTCCTTCACGCAGGGCGTGGATCTACCATCGAGGCATGAGCCTGCCCATGCCCCTGTGGCGACGCCTGTTGCGCGTCGCTGCAATCATCCTCGCCGCGCTGTTGCTGCTGGTCCTGTCCGGGCTGCTGCTGGCCGACCATCTCACGCCACAGGCACAGGGCGTGCCCTCGCATGTACTGCCATTGCAGCCGGCGCAGACCCGCATCGACCAGCAGATCGTGCCGCTGCAGGACGCGCATCCCGGGCAATCAGGCGTAGCGTTCCTCAGTGATGGCATGGATGCCTTCGCAGCGCGCGCGATGATCACCGCGCACGCTGGCCGCAGCCTGGACCTGCAGTACTACATCTGGCACGACGACCTGATCGGCCACCTGATGGCCAAGGCGCTGCATGACGCCGCCGAGCGCGGTGTGCGCGTGCGCATCCTGCTCGATGACATGAACGCCAAGGACAAGGACGCGCTGATGATGGCGCTGGACCGGCACCCCAACATTGAAATCCGTCTCTACAACCCGTTCCGCAACCGGACCGGCATCCTGCGCGTGGTGGAGATGGTGCAACGCTTCTTCAGCGTGAACCACCGCATGCACAACAAGAGCTGGATCGCCGATGGCCGCGTCGCGATCGTCGGCGGCCGCAACATCGGCGAGGAGTACTTCAGCGCGCGCACCGATGTGAACTTCCAGGATCTGGACCTGCTGGTCGCCGGCCCTGCCGTGGAGCAGGCCAACCGGATCTTCGACGACTACTGGAACAGCGAGGCCGCCATTCCGGTATCCGCGCTTGCCTTCCATACCGATGCACAGCTGCGCCTGCTGGTGCGCGAATCGGATCATGAGGCGCAGCGGGACGTGGCCCGGCCCTACCTTGCGCGCGTGGCCGAATCGCGCCAGCGGCAACGCCCGAGTCCCGAGCCATTGCACTGGAGCAGTGCAGTGCGCATCGTCTCGGACCCGCCGATGAAGCATCGCAGGGATGATCGCGCTGCCTGGCTGGTGTCGACCCTGATCAGCGAGCTGCAGGCCGCCCGGCACAAAACGTTGTTGATCTCACCCTACTTCGTGCCAGGCAACGAAGGCCTGGATGGCTTTTCGGCCATGGCCGGGCGGGGCGTGCAGGTCGGCGTGGTGACCAACTCACTGGCTGCCAACGACGTCGCCGCCGTGCACGGCGGCTACATGAGCTACCGCGTGCCGTTGCTCGAAGCGGGCGTCCACCTGTACGAACTGAAGGCGCAGGGGCAGTCCGTCGATGCCGGCATGTTCGGCAGCAGCGGCGCGAGCCTGCACACCAAGGCGTTCGTGGTCGACGACCGCCGCGGCTTCGTCGGCTCGTTCAACCTCGACCCTCGCTCGGCCTACCTCAACACCGAAATGGGCGTACTGTTCGACGACCCGGTGCTGGGGGCGCAGCTGCGCGATGAGTACCTGCGCCTGGCGGACCCCAGGCACAGCTGGTGGCTGGCGCTGGACGACCGAGGCCGGCTACGCTGGCTGGAGCGTGAACCGCCACCGCACTGGGTGGAGGCCGAACCCGGCGCGAGCCTGGGCAAGCGCTGGACCGCACGGGCCATCAGCTGGCTGCCGGTCGAATCGCAGCTGTAGTACTCAGGCCGCCGGGCCGGCCTGGTCCTGTCCGGCCTCATCCAGCGTTTCCACGCTGCGCCCATGCAGGCGCCGCCAGATCCAGCGCAAAGCATGCGGCGGCGCTGAAGGCAGCTGCTCCAGCAGCGCCAGCATGCGGCTCTGGCTGGCATGCCCATGGCGGCACAACAGGCTGGCCGCTGCGGCGGCGCTGGCCAGGCGCAGGCTGTCGGCCAGCGCCCCTTCTGCATCCACGGCCAGGGCCTGGTGAACCGGCTCAGGCAGCTCCCATGCGGCGGCGACCCGCTGCGCCAACGGTAACGACCACTGCTGCAGCAGCTGCAGGGCCAACGCCGGCTCCACGGCCTCGCCGCGGGCCTGCGCTTCCTGCAGCAGCTGGCGCATTACCAGTGACGCGCCCAGTCCCTGCACCAGGCCCAGCCACTGCGCAGCGAAGGCATCACCGAAGGTGACCGTACGTGCGTGATCGGCGGCCGCGCGCGAGGCCAGCAGCGCGTGCTCCCAGATGATCGCGCTGAACTGCGGGAACACTTCGCACTGCACCTGCATCACCGGCTGCACCAGTACCGCGCTGATGATCTGCCGCACGCCTTCGGTACCCACCAGTGTCACCGCCCGCTGCAGGCTTTCGACCGGGCGCTCATGCACCTTGTAGGCCGGGCTGTTGGCGATGCGCAGCAGGTTGCCGGTCAGTACCGGGTCCTGGCCGATGATCGCGGCCATCACCCGCGCTGAGGCGGCATCGTCGTTGACGGTTTGGATCAGCTGCGGCAGCAGTTGCGGCCGGCGGGGCAGCTGCCTGGCCGCCCAGTTGCGGTCCTGCAGCGCGCGCGCCACCGCCTCGCCCAGCGCTGCGGCCTGCACCGGCGTGGATTCACCGGCCAGACGCGGGTACAGGGCCAGCGCATGCAGGCCACGGTGCAGATGTGCAGCGATCTCGGCCGGGGGCAGCGCCTCGCCCTGCAGGCTCGCCGCTGCGGCGGCCACCGCCTGGCGGGACGCAGCAACCAGCCGCGACGGTGCCGCCCCGGTCGAACGCGCCAGCCAGCCGCGCAGCGATCGCCACCAGGCCGCTGTCATCGCCGCCTGCCCTGTCGTTGTGGTGCCCTTGCCGTCACTGACCGCCTGCCTCTTCACGCGAATCCGGCCACCCGCCGTCGTCGCAGCATCGGCCGCATTTTCATCTTCTTTAACTGCAAGGCATGCGATGTCGACGGCACCGGCCGGGGGAATGGACTAGAATGGCGCCGCGCGACCCGTCCCCCAGCCATGACGACGTCGCTTTTTTTGTTTTGGGACCCTACCGTTCACTGGCCGTTCGCTGCAGTTCGCCGCTGTTCGCGCCATCGGAGACGCCATGCTATTCGAAACCCTCGCCACCACCGGCCACGAACAAGTGGTGTTCTGCCACAACCACGATGCCGGCCTGCAGGCGATCATCGCCATCCACAACACCACCCTGGGCCCGGCCCTGGGCGGCGTGCGCATGCGTCCGTATGCCAGCACCGACGAGGCGCTGGCCGACGTGCTGCGGCTGAGCCGGACGATGACCTACAAGAATGCGCTGGCCGGCCTCAACGTCGGTGGTGGCAAGGCGGTGATCATCGGCGACCCGAAAGTGGACAAGACTGAAGTACTGTTCCGCGCCTTCGGCCGTTATGTCGACTCGCTGGGAGGGCGCTACATCACCGCCGAGGACGTCGGTACCGACGTCAACGACATGGAGAACATCTACCTGGAGAGCCAGTTCGTGACCGGCGTGCACCAGGTCCATGGCGGCTCCGGCGATCCGGCCCCGTTCACCGCCTACGGTGCGCTGCAGGCGCTGATGGCAGCGATGCGCTTCAAGTTCGGCCATGAGGAAGTGGGCAAGACCAGCATCGCAGTGCAGGGCCTGGGCCACATCGGCATGGAGCTGGTCAAGCTGCTGCGCGATCGCGGCGCCAAACTGTATGTCACCGACCTGGACAGCGCGCTGGTTGATCGCGCGGTCAGCGATTTCGGCGCCGAAGCGGTCAAGCCCGACGAGATCCACGAAGTGAACGCCGATGTGTTCGCACCGTGCGCGCTGGAAGGCGCGATCAACGCCGACACCCTGCCGCGGATCAAGGCGAAGATCATCTGCGGTACCGCCAACAACCAGCTGTCGAGCCTGGAAATCGGCGATGAACTGCATGCGCGCGGCATCCTGTATGCACCTGACTACGCGGTCAACGCGGGCGGCGTGATGAACGTGTCGCTGGAGATCGATGGCTACAACCGCGAACGTGCGATGCGCCTGATCCGCAGCATCTACCACAACCTCACCCGCATCTTCGAACTGTCGCAACGCGAGAACATCGCGCCGCAGCGGGCAGCCGACCGCATCGCCGAAAGCCGTATCCTGTCGATCGGCAAGCTGAAGATGCCGCTGGGTCGCAGCACCCCGCGCCTGGGCGATCCGCGTAGCGCTTGGCCAGCACCAGGACGGCGGCAGCGGTGCCGATGTAGGCGAACAGGCGCGTGGTCATCGACAGCAGGGCGAG